>CASBQE010000328.1 GCA_949127665.1 Synechococcales cyanobacterium PMM_0083 | reverse complement strand
TACGATCCTCAGCGGACGATCGATTTGGGCGATCGCATCGTTCACACCACCATGCTGCAAAGCATTCCAGGAGCCACCAAAAACTTCCGCCTGATGGCTCCGTTCTATTACTCCGCCTTTCGTGCCCTCGATTTGCAAGACTACAACTTGATCATTAGCAGCAGCACCAGTTTTGCCAAAGCCGTGCGGAAGCACCCCGATGCTAAGCACATCTGTTTTTGTCACAACGTCACCCGCTTTTTGTGGGATACGCAAACCTATCTGCGCGAATTTAGCGGCTATCAAAATCTCTACCCGTTCATCGAAAAACTATTTCAAGTAATGCGGCAATATGACCTGAAGTATTCTCAAGAGCCTGATCTGTATATTGCCAACTCCAGCACTGTTGCAAAGCGCATTCGAGACATTTATGGCAAAGAAGCGATCGTGATCAATTACCCAATTGATGTCGATCGCTTCACCTTTTCAGACCAAAAAGAGAACTTCTATCTCACATCTGCCCGCATGATCAGCTACAAGCGGTTAGATGTGATTATTGAAGCCTTCAACTGGTTAGGCTGGAATTTGCTGATTACCGGAGATGGACCTGAACGCGAACGGCTCCAGGCTCAAGCCTTGAGCAATGTGAAATTCTTGGGTCATGTAACCGATTCCGAACGCACCCAGCTAATGTCAACGGCTCAATCTGTCGTCGTGGCTGCCTTAGAAGACTATGGATTGGTTCCGGTGGAAGCAAACGCGAGTGGCACTCCGGTAATTGCCTACGGCATGGGCGGCGTATTGGATACTCAAATTCCAGGTGAAACAGGAACATTTTTTACACGACAAACACCTGAAGCGTTGCAATCGGCATTGCTAGAGTCTCGCGATATGGCTTGGAACTATCAGCACATTCGAGATCATGCGGTCAGTCATTTTTCGGAGGCTGCATTTTTTGGAAAAGTCGATCGTGTTTTAGAGCAGGTATATCAGGCGGCTTAAAGTTTGGCATTTTGACAATATATTTGGGTGATATTTATGCAGGCAACTCAGACTAGTTTTAACCCGGCGATCGAATCTGAAGCGGGTTATGGGCAGATATTTGCGATTCTGCTGCGTCGCCGTTTTTGGGTGCTGGGGGTGCTGGTTGCCGCGATCGGGGTTGCCGCCTTGCAAACTATGCGCCAAGCGCCAACCTATGTGAGTAGTATGCAGTTGCTGATTGAATCCAACTATCAGGGTAAGCCAAGCGGAAACAATGGTTTAGAAAATGAATTTTCTGATGCCAACGTTCAGGCTGATACAGGAACCCAGATCAATCTGATGCAAAGTTCAGAATTGCTACGCCAAGCGATGGTTCTGTTGCAGGCTGATTACCCTGACATTAATCCTGATGATCCCGGCAGTGTTGCCGCTTTTAAGGGATCTATCAATATCAGTCAAATCACTCAAAAAACTGGCAAAGAAAACGTTGCAACAAAGATTTTTCAAATTGTTCACACGGGCAATGATCCAGTTGAAACTCAGAAAGTATTAGAAGCTTTGAAAAAAGTTTATCTGGATTACAACTTAGATCAGCAAAAGAAACGACTTGTTAAAGGACTCGCGTTTGTCAACGAACAACTCCCTCAAGTAAAAAACAAAATGCAACAGGCGGAGTCTGCATTAAAGCAATTCCGTCAAAACCAAGAACTGATCGACCCAGATCTACAGGCAAAAGTACAAACTGAAGGGCTTTTAAGAGTTGAGCAAGAACAACAAACTAATCAAGTTCAGCTTCGCGAGTTGCGCAGTCGATATGCGAGTTTGCAACAACAGTTGGCGTTATCTCCGCAAGACGCGATCGCCCTATCTCGATTGAGTCAATCTGGTCGCTATCAAAACTTGCTAAACGAGATTCAAAAAACTGATTTGTCTTTGGAGCAACAGCGGCTTCGTTTCAAAGACCAAACTCCTTTTGTGCAGCAGTTGAAGAATCAGCGTCAAAGACAGTTAGCTTTATTACAAGCTCAGGTTCAACGGGTGTTCGGATCTGGTTCTGCCTTAACCAGTGGTTCTGAGGAGCAACTGTTGCAGGGGCAATTCGGCGTGTTAGATCAAACTTTAGTAGGGCAGCTTGTGGATGCCCAAATAGGTCTTCAGGTAGCCGAAGCACGGGAACGCAGTTTAGCGACAATTCAGCAGCGGCTGCGATCGGAATTAAAGCGTTTTCCAGAACTACTGGCTGAATATGGACGGTTGCAGCCAGAGGTGCAATTGTCCCAGGAAACCTTGAAACAGTTGCTCAAAGCGCAGCAAGATATTGGGTTAGAGATTGCTAGAGGTGGGTTTGATTGGCAGGTTGTAGAAGATCCTCAAATGGGTGCAAAGACAGGTCCTAACTTGATGCGAAACCTAATGTTAGGAGCCGTGGCGGGTTTAATGTTAGGTGGTGCAGCAGCGTTTGCTCGTGAGTCAGCAGATGATGCGGTTCATAGTTCAGATGATTTGAAAAAGCAGGTTCCAGTGCCGCTCTTAGGCATGGTTCCAGAGTTGCTGGTTGACGCAACAGGTGATGATATGCCACTCCTGAGTTTGCCGTTTAGTAAATCGCGATCGCTCTCGCCAGGAATCGATCGCGTAATTCAGTGGCAGCCCTTTCGAGAATCGCTAGATTTGCTCTATCAAAATATTCAACTATTGAGTAGAGAACAGCCGTTTAAGTCGTTAGTGGTTACATCTGCTTTAGCAGGAGAAGGAAAGTCTACGATTATTTTAGGATTGGCAATCAGCGCAGCACGGCTTCATCAACGAGTGTTGCTGATTGATGCAGATTTGCGTCGTCCTAGCTTACATAAGCTGCTGAACTTGCCCAACGATCGCGGTCTTTCTAACCTGCTAACCAGCGATACTCCGATTCCTCAACAACTGGATGCTCAACATTCCAACCTGCGGAACAATATTTCAGTGGTGACTGCCGGACCCACCCCAATCGATCCCGCCAAGCTTCTAAGCTCACAGCGGATGCGAGAGGTGATGGCAACCTTTGAACAGAATTACGACCTGGTTTTACTGGATGCTCCTCCAGTTCTGGGCATGGTGGATTCTATGCTGGTGGGAGCTTGCTGCAACGGCGTAATTATTGTGGGGCGCATCGATCGAGTAACCCGTTCAGAGTTGACTCAAACGACTCAAATGTTGAGTCAATTAAATGTGATTGGGGTGGTAGCGAATGGCGCATCGCATCAAACTCGCAATGATAGGCACTACCAACGGTAATCAAGTCTGCTTCAGACTCTATGTAATTTACGACTTTTAGTCCCCTCTCACTTATGATTTACCTTCCTCAACACCTAAAGACAAACTATTTGATTCAGCCGATTGAATCTTGTGCGGCGGCTTGCACTTTGAGATGGAGACAGCGAAAGCTAGTGGTTCACGGTGCCGATGAAACGGCGACGCTATTACCTTCGCTACACGATCAGGAATGGTTGACTAACTGTTTACAGCGATCGCCCGTTGCTCTGGTTAAGCTCGATCTCGCGATCGGTGAAACAGGTTTAAAGTTTTGGGCAAACTCCTGCCATCAAGCAAAGAAGCCTGCTTATCTGAGGTTATGCTCAACTCCCAATTTGCCTCAAAAACTCCGTCCTTGGAACTGGCAGCTTAAACGAGTAATCGACTGGATAGCAGCAGCAATTTTATTAGTGCTACTGAGTCCGTTGATGCTGAGCCTAGCCGCATTGATGTTCGTTCTCTCTCCTGGACCAATTTTCTTTGGTCAGTGGCGCGTTGGAGAACGAGGAAAACTGTTCAAAATCATTAAATTTCGGACTATGGTCGTGGGTGCAGAACATCTACATCATCAAGTTATGGGTAATCAGGCAGGCTTGCACAAGCTAAAACATGATCCACGGGTAACACCGCTCGGCTATTGGATGCGAAAATATAGCCTAGATGAACTGCCACAGCTATTCAACGTGCTGCTGGGAGAGATGAGCCTAGTCGGTCCGCGCCCCTGGGCATTGTATGATGCAGTGCGAATTAGCCCAGACCTCCGACTGCGGTTAAATGCATTACCCGGAATCACGGGTGCATGGCAAGTCCAGGGGCGATCGACGGTACTCGACCTGAATGCTGTCAACTGCGGCGACTTATCCTATCTCAATAGCTGGTCGATTCGGCAAGACTTTAAGTTTTTGTTGATGACCATTCCCAAAGTGCTGTCTGGGTTTGGCGCTTATTGAGAACTCAATAAATCTGTTGATAAGGCATTTTGCAAAACATCCTGATAGATTCAAAACGATGCGCATATGAATTGAGTCAGTATGAGAAGGCAGAAGAGCAAACCACTGGGCTTAAATTAGGAAACTAGGAAAGATTTATGAAGTTAAAGTTACCAACTTTTGCACGTCGTTTGCTCAAGACAACTAGCTTTTGGCAGGACAATCGCCTGATTTTAAGGGAACTTCGATTCTTCCCTGGGATTGTGGCTTTAGCGTTATTGTTTCCGCTGCTGGCAGCCATCTTTGAGGGGTTTGGAATTGGTTTTTTGTTGGCATTTCTGCAAACCTTGACCAACGCAAACGCTGAACCTATTCGCTCTGGAGTGGAGTGGATTGACATTTGGGTCTTGGGAGTCAATGGATCAAAGCTAGATCAACTATTTCGGGTGTCGGCACTGATTCTCTTATCCACCTGGATTCGGGCAGTATTTAACTACTTGACGGCGGTTTACATGGGGCTGGCAAGAATTCGCTTAGTCGATCGCCTTTATCGCCAAATTTTTGAGCAACTCCAATCCTTAAGCCTGAGTTTTTTTGGACAAACGCAGGTAGGCAACTTAGTCAACACACTCACATCGGAAGTGGGACAGCTTCAAAACTTTATTGGTTCGTTTAGCTTTTTGTTTACCAAAGGGCTGGTGTTAGTAGTGTATGCCGCGATCGCCATCACCATCTCTTGGCAACTAACTCTGGCATCAATGGTGTTGTTTAGCCTGATGGCAGTGGGCTTATCAACATTTAATCGTCAAGCGCGGGAGCTAAGTTTTCCAGTGTCGAAAGCACGCGGGGAGTTTACCGCGATCGCGTCTGAGTTTATCAACGGTATCCGCACGGTGCAAGCCTTTGCCACTCAGGAGTTTGAGCGCCAGCGGTTTTATCGCATCAGTGATGAAATCGCTCAAACAAACATTCGAGCAATTATGCAAATTTCGATTGTGCGTCCCTTGGCAGAAGCCATTGCCAGTACGATTTTGATCGGCATGATTGTGGTGGGCATGAGTGTGTTTGTCAGTAATGGAGCCTTACAGGTTGGTTCTCTTTTGACGTTCATTTTTCTGCTGTTTCGCTTGGTGCCAGCGATTCAAGAAATTAATGGCAGCCTTGCCAATATGGGCAGTATGCAAGGATCGCTGCACGCGATCGAAGAGTTGCTGCGACGCGACAATAAGCCCTATCTGCAAAATGGTCATCGACAGTTTACAAACTTAGATCGGGCGATCGAGTTTGTCTCGGTAGATTTTGGCTATGGCGGCGAATCACCTGTGCTGCAAAACATCACGCTTACCATTCCTAAAGGACAAACCGTGGCGCTAGTGGGCGCATCGGGTGCAGGTAAATCGACTTTGGCAGATTTGATTCCCCGATTTTATGACCCCACTGAGGGCGACATTCGCTTGGATGGCATCAGTTTGCGTGAGTTTGACATCACATCGGTGCGACAAAAGATTGCTATGGTGAGCCAAGAGACGTTTATTTTTAATACATCGGTACGCAACAATATCGCCTATGGCATTGATGTTGAGGATGCCGAGGTGATGGCAGCCGCCAAGCTGGCAAATGCAGTGGAGTTTATTGAAGACCTGCCAGAAGGGCTAGATACGGTGTTGGGCGATCGCGGAGTGCGATTATCGGGTGGGCAACGTCAACGAATTGCGATCGCGCGGGCATTGCTGCGAAACCCAGAAATCTTGATTTTGGATGAAGCCACCAGTGCGCTAGATTCCGTCTCAGAGCGGTTGATTCAAGCATCGATTGAGCAGCTATCGGTAGGGCGAACTGTGATCGCGATCGCCCATCGCTTATCAACCATTATGCGTGCTGATAAAGTCGTTGTTTTGGAAAAAGGGCAAATCATCGAACAGGGCACTTACCCAGAGTTGCTAGCCCAACGCGGCAAACTGTGGAACTACCACCAAATGCAACAAGGTAGCAGTTCAGAGAGTCGCAGTTCAGATAACAATCAGGAGGCGCATTCATCGGTTAACGTGCCAAAATAAATATATTCAAGCTCTGCGTTATGTCGGGAAGTCAAAGTCATCAACGAAACCCGGCTTGCATCTCCCTCCATCATCTATCCCGAAGTAGACGGACAGCCGATGACCAAGAGTGACGCAACTCGCAATTATTTGATCTATTGCATTGAAGTTTGCGCCTATTTTTTCATAGTTGTCGCAACATTTACATTCCCCGATGCAGTGCCATTGATTCATAGCCCGGTCTTAGGCTTAGATTTGCGCCTGCAAACTTCAAATGTAAGATCCACAACTATTTTGAGATCGCGTAACTAAAGAAATCACCGACGAAACAGATTACCTGCGGCTAAAGCGGGTGTCTTGCAGGGCATTTCCGATGCCTTTGATGATGCCGCGCCCAATTAAACCAATGCCGCGCCCGACCACTTCCGTAAGGACATAGACCACGCCACTACCAACAAAAGAGACCGCCGATCGCACACGGGGAGCGATCGCGTCTCGGGCTTCCAACGTCAGAGTAACGGCAAGCCGAACTCCGCCCAGATCCGCTAACTCTTGGTTACGCGGTGCATAGATAGAGGTTTGAGTGATACCCTGATCGTGCAATATAAACAAGGTATGGCGACTTTCAAAAATGGCGGTGGGTTCACCCACTAAACGCTCGACGCGATACTTCCAGGAGAGGTTATTTCTAAATCGCTCAATCTCACGGGTGGAAAGTAAGCGGCGATCGTAAAAATTTTGCTTAATCGCGATCGCATCGCCAAATCGGTTGAGTAAAGGCTGCATCACTGCATTGGCAACCTGAATCATTATATTTTGCAGCAAAGCCTCTAGCCGCGCCATCGCCTCCACGGAACCCACCGCATAGGTCGTGTTGTCAATCAACAAGGGCGTTTGAAACAGCAGATGTGCCAAGAAATCATTGACAGCGGGAATCTTATCTAAAATATTTGCCTGAATCACATCAACATCTAGCAGTAATATTTCCACTACATTGACAGTCGGCGTTTGCGGTAACTCGACAGGAGAATTATCTAGAGTTAGTGTAGTATATCGTCCAAAAAAATTGCTAGTCGCCGCTTGCCATAAGTCTCGCAATACGACATTACGCTTTGCTGAAAGGTGCGATCGCTCAAAATTGGAAAATCGCAATTCGCTTAACGTCTCTTCTAGCTGACGCAGGACGATCGCCAGCAGTTCATGCTTTTTGTCGTTGTTGAGAATATCAATCTCCATCGGGCGATCGCTCAAATTATGCAGAACACCTTGCAGTTTGGCAAAGGTGCTGTCAAATAACGATGACTGAATGCTGCGGATATGCTCGGCAGAAGCAGATTGTACGCTGATTTCGGTGTAGAGCGTTGGCGTAGTGATGAGGGCGGTAGCAGTTATAGAGGTTGCGATGGGCGGGGCGGTAGACTGCGATCGGGCGATTCGTGAAACGTTAGCGAAGCTTTCCGCAGGACTCCCTACGGGAATCGCGGATTGGTCAGTTTCCGGTAAAGCTCCAGATAGTTTCAATCGTTCAATGAAGCGCTCTGATTCAGAAGTTAATAGCCGATTGACCACCCATCGAGCGGCTTGTAATTCGCGTCTGCGCCCCGTGAGAAATAGCTGATCTATCACAGAATTGGCATGGCTGAGTTGGGCATTGAGTTGGGCGATCGCCGCATCAATTTGTTGAATGCCAGACAGTCGTGTATTTCGCCGTATCACCTCCAGCGCGGTCAGAGGCGGCAGTGCAAGGGAGGCTGGACTGGAACCAGACCCATTAGGCTGGGTTAAGGCTTGGGCAATGCTACGCAGTCCTTGAGTCCAGTGGGGATACCCGGCAGCGATTTGGCGAATGATTAGAACAATTTCTCCAATCGCAGTATCCTTTTGGCAATAGCCCATGGCTTGGGTCTGCAATGCCGCTGCTAGCAATGCCGGATCGGGAATAGTGCTGAGCAGCAGGATCGGAATATCAGGATACCGAGCATTGAATTGTTGGCATAGAAGTAATCCCGTATTTGCCCCATTTGCAGCACTCAGATCTAGGCTGAGCAAGATTAAATCCAGCGATCGCCCTGCCTCAAACCACTGCAATAGCTTTGCGATCGCAACTTCGCTGGATGCCTCTAATGCAAGATGCAAATCTGGATAAGCATTGAGGCTAGTGATCAGACCTTGGCGAAACACCGGATCGTCTTCCACTAGCATTAAATTCAGCGTCGCCGCAGGCTGAGAAGTCATCAGGCAATGATTTGAAGAATTAAATCTACTCTCTAGCCTCTTTTACCACAAGTTGCAGGCTTCACCTCTTCATTTAACCCTCACGCAGTTTTTCTAACACGCTCCGATCTTCTAAGGTGGAAGTGTCGCCAGAAATTTCTTCGCCAGCCGCCAGCGATCGCAGCAATCGCCGCATTATTTTACCTGATCGCGTTTTCGGTAACGCATCGGCAAATTTAATTTCACCGGGACGGGCGATCGCGCCAATCTCTTGGACAACGTGCTTTTTCAGTTCGTTTTTCAAGTCATCGCTGGCGGTAATCTTGTTTTCCAACGTCACAAACGCCACAATCTCTTCCCCTTTCAGGTCATCGGGTTTGCCGACTACGGCTGCTTCTGCCACCGATGGATGAGACACGAGCGCCGACTCAATTTCCATCGTGCCGAGGCGATGCCCTGCCACATTGATTACGTCATCCACGCGCCCCATCACCCAAAAATAGCCGTCTTGATCGCAACGGGCACCATCCCCAGCAAAGTAGAGGTACTGCCCATCCTTGGGGGGAATGTGTTCCCAGTAAGTGCGACGGAAGCGATCGCGATCGCCATATACCGTCCGCATCATTCCGGGCCACGGGTGGCGCACCGCTAAATAGCCGCCTTCGTTCGTAGGGACAGGATTGCCCTCTAAATCTACAATCTCCGCCAAAATGCCAGGGAACGGCAGCGTTGCGGAACCCGGTTTTGTGGGCACCGCTCCGGGCAGCGGCGTAATCATAATGCCGCCCGTTTCTGTTTGCCACCAGGTATCCACAATCGGGCAGCGCCCTTTGCCAATAATCCGGTGATACCACATCCAGGCTTCGGGGTTGATTGGTTCGCCGACGGTGCCCAACAGTCTTAAAGAAGACAAATCCCGCGCATTGGGCAAATGTTCACCCATTTTGATAAAGGCACGAATGGCAGTGGGCGCGGTGTAAAAGATATTTACGCCGTACCTTTCAATCACATCCCACATGCAGCCGGGATTAGAAGGACGAGGTGCGCCTTCATACATGACGCTGGTGGCACCGTTGGAAAGCGGACCATAGACAATATAGCTGTGTCCGGTAATCCAGCCGACATCGGCAGTACACCAGTAAACATCGGTATCTTTCAGGTCAAAGATCCACTTAGTCGTTATATGAGTGTAGAGGTTGTAGCCGCCTGTGGTGTGGACAACCCCTTTCGGCTTACCCGTGCTGCCAGAGGTATACAGCACGAACAGCATATCTTCGCTGTTCATTGGCTCGGCGGGGCAGTCGGCAGAAGCTCCGGCTTGCAAGTCATGCCACCAGTGGTCGCGACCGGGTTCCATGGCGATTGTTTGCTCAGTCCGCCGCACCACCAGCACGTTCTCAACGTTGGGAGCGCTATTGTTCGCTAGGGCTTTGTCTACTTGTTCTTTCAGCGGCACGATCGCGTCTTTTCTCCAGCCGCCATCTGCCGTTACCACCAGTTTTGCCTGCACATCCACCAAGCGATCGCGCAATGCCTCAGCGCTGAAGCCCCCAAATACAACGGAATGCACTGCGCCAATTCGGGCACAGGCAAGCATGGCGATCGCCGCTTCGGGAATCATCGGCAGATAAATTCCGACGCGATCGCCTTTCTCCACGCCCAGTTGCTTTAACACATTGGCGAACTGACAAACTTCCCGATGCAGTTGCGCGTAGGTCAACGTGCGCGAATCGCCCGGTTCCCCTTCCCAAATCAGCGCGGCTTTGTTGCGTCGCCAGGTCGTCAGGTGTCGATCTAAACAGTTGTAGGAAATATTGATTTTGCCATTTACAAACCACTTGGCAAAGGGCGGTTGCCAATCCAACACGGTATCCCACGTTTGAAACCAGTGCAGCTCCGTGGCTGCCAGCTCTGCCCAAAATGCCTGTGGGTCAGCCTTTGCTTTGTCATAAAGCTGCTGGTACTGTTGCAAGCTGGCGATATGGGCACTGCTGGAAAACTCAGCGGCGGGTTCAAAAATACGGTCTTCGTGCAGAATAGATTCGATCGTAGGCTGGGACATTGTGCAGAGAATGGATTTAAATTGCGATCTTCTGATTGTAGAGTCACGCCTCACCGATTGGAGATTCTTGGCACTAGATTTTAGATTTCGTTGCGATCGCCTACTTCACTCCTGATTCAGCCGAATCGCTCACTGATTGTCGTCGGCTAATTCTCTAATGCCCTGTAGCCTGTGTGCAGTCAGCCGCTATTTAGCCATACAGCAACTGATTCTTAATCTCATCAGCAGTTAGCGCACTCACCAAAATACCAATCCGTTGCGCGACTTCATAAGCTTTTTTTTGAGGCACAATGATAATCCCAAAATGCTGTTTGCCTTCCTCTATATACTGAAGATGCAACCGCTCAAAATCAACCCGATTATGGGTCAGGATGCATCTGCCTACAGAAATTGCGAATTCAAGCTGCTCAGTGTCGGTTTTACCGAGGGTTGCTTGTTAACGAACGGTAATAATGTCTAGACCGCGCGATCGCAAAAGTGTGGCAACCAACGCCGACATATCCTCGTCCATGTAAAGCGCTGCAAAAATTGTCACGATGCACCCAACGCATCCCTCACAGAGGGATGTACTAATTCATCGGGCACTTGGTTTCGCTCAATGTACTCATCAATCTCTGCCTGATGATCGAGATAGAAACTCAAAGCATCGAATACTTGCGCCAAGGTTAGATGGGGCAAATGATTCAAGATTGCTTCTGGCATAACGCCCAATCGCCACAGACCAACAATAGCGCGGACAGATGTACGAGTGCCTGTAATAACTGGCTCTCCGCTCAAAATCTCAGAGTTTCGCATGACATAACGAGAGCGCGCTTCAGCAACCATAGGACTAATCACTCAGTGGAACTGGCATTGCCTCCAGTTTACCAATAGATCTGGGCAGTCCGATTTGCTGACCAAGGATTAAGCAGGCTTCGAGCCAGGTTTCAAAGACCATGCGATTGCAAGCACCCTCGTAAGGTTCGGTGAGAAAAGGAATAAACATCTTCTGCTCGTTCCACTAAAATGCCTTGTTGCACAGCGATCGCCTCAACTGCTATCCATCAGGCTGTTTTGGCAGTTTGCCACTTTCACGCAAGATTTCAGGTAAGCGATCGATATCCGCGATCGTGTAGCTTTTTGAAGGTCTGCTCCGAATCCGATCTGCTAACTCATAAAAGGCGGTTTGATCGTGGAGATTTTTAATGACGTAAGCTCTCAGTTCCTTAAAGTCCATTGCAGAATAATCAGACTTTTCCATTAGGGATACCTCCATTGTCCATCGGGCGGAATCAAAACTTCGATTTCTTCACCTGCGAGAATAAATACTTCGCCAATTCGTTCATCTATTCGCACCACGTAGATCAGTGCATACATATTGGTCAAATTAGCGCATAGCCTCAAACAGGCAGCCTCTTGTTCACGAGTGGGAATTATCGGTGTACTCATTCTAAGGTAACTAGCAAATTATTTTTTAATACTTAGAGCGGACGAAAGTGCTGTCGCTGCGACGAGTTGAAGTGTGGCTGAGATACTGTGGGGTTTGCCGTTTGGACTGCGATCGCAAAATTATCAACTCACTATAAAGTTTCTCAACTTGGGCAATATTATCGCTTAAGGTGTAGCGTTCCTCGGCACGGCGACGGGCATTGATGCCGAGGGTTGTTGTCCAGGCGATGTGATCTCGCAGTTGTGGCAGTAAGATTTTAAGCTGAGTCGCTACGCTCTGGGTTTTAAGGATGACTCCGGCTTCTTTTTCCAACACTTCGCCATCGGCACCAGCATCAGTTGCCACACAGGCAAGCCCACACGCCATCGCTTCTAGCAGGGAAAGCGATAGTCCTTCCACCAGAGAAGGCAATACAAAAACATCGGTGCCCCGCAAAATTTCGATGCGGCGCTGCTCGTTAGCAATGAAGCCCATCCAGACGATGCCGTGTTCTGCGCCATAAAACGGAGTTAGGGAAGCGGCAAGCGGTCCATGATTCCCCACAATTACTAGCTTGGCTCCAACGCCCATATTGGATTGCTTCCAAGCTTTTAGCAGGGATTCCACATTCTTTTCAGGAGCAATTCGCCCTTGATAGAGAAATACTCTCTTTGCCCCAACTTCTGCTTTGAAGTTGGAAAAACCAGGACAGTATTTTTGGGTATCTACGCCGTTAGGAATCACAGCAATGCGAGAGGGCGCAACTCCCAGCTTGATCAAAATCGCCCGCTGAATGTTGGAGAAGACAATCACGCGATCGTATCTTGCCAAACAAGGCGCATAAAGCTGATAGGCGAGGTGCTGAGTCCCAGAGGAGAAGTTTCGCAGTTTGCGATCGAAGGCGGGATGAAACGTGGCAACCAGCGGAATATCCAGGTCTTCACAGATTTCTGGAAGCAAAAAATCCAGCGGCGATAGCGTTAACGATGCATGAACCACATCTGGCTTCAGGTCTTCCAGAGAATCGGTCAGCACTTTTTTAGAGCGGAAATTTGGAATGGTATAAAGCTGTGATTTATGAAGAAATGGAATGGAAACTTCTTCTAAAAAGTCAGGCCAATTGTCAGGGGGCGGTCCTTCTTGGGCGAAGTGAAAGAAGCTGACCTGATGTCCTAAATCTTGTAAGGCATTCGTCACCTCTCGGCTGTAGGTGACATTGCCACAAAAAGGAGACTTTTTTCCAAGCCATGCAATGTGCATTCGGTTTTGTTGCTCTATGGGAGGGTTAGCGGACTTGTGAGCAGTAAAAACTGCCAAGCACTCTAACCAATCGTCCAGAACAATTTACGATTCTAACGGTTGGCTAGGCTTGTCGGAGCTAATATACCAGTTTAAGCCCCCGCCTGCGATCATCAAAGCGGCTAGACCCAAGAAAACAACTCGCAAACCCAAGAACGTTTCGGCAACTCCAGCGAGAGCAAGCGGCAAGCTTAACGCAATATTAATGGCATTATTTTGCAGACCAAACACTTTTCCGCGCATCTCTTCAGGTGTTTTTTCTTGAATCGTGGTTTGCATGGGCACCCCAACGATCGCCGAACACAGCCCCAAAAATCCCAACAACAGCAACACAGGAATCAAATGATGGGAGAAAAACGCCAATCCTACTAGCGCGGCTGCCATGCCGAGTGAACCCCAAAGGCTAAGGCGAGAATGAGCAAAGCGTTGCCCAAAATAACCAATGAAGGTGGCTCCGATCGCCATGCCGACTCCACCTGCCGCCAGCAAAAAGCCAAACTGAGAGGATTTGATTTCAGGAATCACCTCAGCCAAACGCACCGCAAGCACTGCCAGCGCCGCAAATACCGAAAACAAAATCACCAGTTGAATCAACGCGCCCCGCACTTGATGCTGCTGACCTAAGTAGCGAATGCCATCTCGGATGTCTGCAAACACATGGGGCGGTTCCTCTGGTTTTTCTGCCGATGCCCCATTAGTTGCGCCATTGGATGCGGATTGAAAAGACGGGTATCGATTTTTTTCTTTTAGATCAAGCAGCATCAAAATCAGTCCAGCGAGCACATAGCTGCCGCCCACAACTAACTCTTTACCCAGCCCCACCGCAGTCCAGCCCAAATGAGTGGCAATGCCATCTGCGATCGCCAACAGCGGCTCTCCCACTGCAAACCCAACAATCACTGATGCCATCATCGTTGTGGTGTAGAGCGAATTGGCAGACAGGAGATGCTTTCGCTCCACAATCAATGGAATCGCAGATTGTTCAGCCGGAGCAAAAAATTGAGTCAGAGTAGAAACCAAAAAGGTGATGCCTAAAAGCATATAGAAACCCACAGGCAAGCCATTCCAAGCTGCCCAGCCTTTGGTGAGCCACAGTAAAAACGGCAAGGAAATCACTAAACTTCCCCGGAGCAGGTTTGTGATCACCAAGACGGCTTTTTTAGACCAGCGATCAACATAAACGCCTGCGATCGAGCCAAACAGCACCGCAGGTATCGTAGACGCAATCATGATGGATGACACCCAACCGCTGATCGTCTGATCTTCTGATTGAAAGCGACTGGCAATCAACGCAATCATCAGCACCAAATAGACCTTATCCGCCAGTTGAGAAAAAACCTGTCCCCCCCAAAGCGTCAAAAAACTGCGGTTTTTTAAGACTGGCAAAAAGCCCCGCTCAGGATCAGAACCGCCCCCCTGCTGCAAATTAGGCAGGCTCGACTGATCTGGCACCGACTGAGTAATAGACTCGACGGCGCGATCGCTCAGAGCATCAATTGCCAAAGATCGCTCCAAAGCCCGTTCCGTTGATTCAAGTAATTCTTCTTCTTCAGAACGAAACATTGCCGAGGCGCTCTCCATACTTTGATCGCATACCGGATTCACCGACACCACTGCTTCATCGGATAAGCGAGAGTCTGCCTGAGAACCTGTATCGAATTGTAACAAAGTTTGATCACGCTTGTAATCTAGACCGGAAACATCTTGATGCTGCTCTTGCTCCTGACCCTGATTCGCAAATTCGGTGGACTGCATCATCATGGCTTCTAGATTGGGTTTGGGCAATTGCATCATGATTATGACAGTTGGGGCAGAGGTGAACTTGAAAAACAGGCATCCATCAAGGTTGCGGAGCGAATCGATCGATCGAAATGATACTGAGCATACTGGCGTAAAATCCGCTCTACAGCAAGGCAAGCCGTGGTTGAGGCGGCAAGCTGAGCAAATTTTTCAGCGGACTGGCTGGAAAACAAATCAGGTTGTGATGGGTCAATTTGAGCGATCGCCTGTAGGATGAGCAACTCCTTTACTCCAATTAGACTATGAAGTTGGGCATTTCGCCTAAATGAACTTTGAACGGGTTTGGTTATTCGAACTTGCGGACTATGAGGCTGTTGCAGTTGCTCCAATGATTCTAAAGTGACGGTGCCACCCGCAGGAATGCTAAAGCCAACGGGTTGGTCAGGAATTAGAGGTTTCTGAGTCACGCAACAGCGATGCACTTCAGGAGCCACTCCCGCCAAGGTCAACAGTTGATAAATTCCAGAGATTAGAGTGAGTAAAGTCAGTGAGGTGGGAGATCGCTCTAGCCGCTGCAATTGTTCATTCAAAATGCAAAAAAGCTCGTCTTGGGGCTGGTCGCTCAACGCTTGATAGAGACACAGTTCTGCTAAATATTGGCTAGCCGTTAATCGCTTCAAGTCTTTTCCTAAACCAGGATAAGAGACGACTGTTTCTGCTTGGGTAATTTTATCAAGGGATTTGCCCTTGGCGATCAGTAAGTCATTCACCACAAACATGCCACTGCGTCCGCCCATTTTAGAGTTGTGTTTACGGGCACTGATCGCGATCGCCTTCACCAAACCATACTCCCGCGTCAAAATTGTCAGCAACCGATCCGCTTCCCCCAATGGCGTACTTTTGAGATTGATTCCGATAGCTTTATAAGTACGAGACATAAGAAATGACGAGGGGCGAGTGATGAATGACGAAGGGTGAGTGATCAATGATTATTTATTGGCTATCTGAGTTCCATATTCGTAACGGTTTACGAGAACGTTATATCATCTCCCACGCTCGACACTCTGCATTCGCAATTCGACATTTCCGAACCCCAAATTCCCTACTCTCTCTGCATATTCCGTTGATGCACCAGTTCTACGCCGCGCGACGTGCCAAGGCGAGTCGCACCCGCGCCGATTAAATCTAACGCCTGTTCCACCGTTCGGATTCCTCCGGAAGCTTTAATCTCTACGCGATCGTGAGTCAGTTCTTTTAGTATTCTCACATCTTCCAAAGTCGCGCCGCCATTTAGCCCCGTGCTGGTTTTCAAAAAAGCGGCTCCTGCATCCATGCAAATCTCTGCCGCCAACTTTTTCTCGGCTGGCGTTAATAATGCCATTTCTAAAATTGCTTTGATGGTTTGTCCCGTTTGGTCACAAATATCGGCAATTTCACGATGCACTTCATCTAATTTCCCAGTTTTAAGCCAGCCGATATTAATCACCACATCCAGTTCTGTGGCTCCATTTTCCGCCGCTTCCGCCGCTTCATAAAGCTTGACCGTTGAAGTGTTTGCTCCATAGGGAAAGCCAATCACGGTACAAACTTTGGGCTTTTTACCATGTAATAAGCGCGTGGCTTGCTGCACATGAACCGGATGTAAACACACGGCGGCAAACCCAAAGCGATCGCATTCTTCGCACCACTGCTCTACCTGCTCTGGAGTGGCGGTTGGGGTGAGCAGGGCATGATCAATAAATTCTGCTAGGTCAATGTCTAAATTAAGGTTGCTGTTCATCATAGGGTTGGCTGGCTGCTGTCGGGGGCATGAGTTTGTAGCCAATTCATCAAGTCTGCTGTCTCTGCAAACTCTAATAGTGCTTCCCCTAAGTCCTCCAATAAAGGTAAGGGCAAACTGGCGATGCGCGATCGCACGGTTTCATCCACTGTGCCAAACCGCCGAGTTAGTAAGCGAATAATTAGGTTTAACTCTCCTTGCGATCGTCCTTCTTCACGCCCCTCCTCACGCCCTTCTTCAAGGATGTCTTGATAAATAACTGATTCCCGCATCATGCCCTCCCGAAAGATTTTTTGAATCAATGCTTTCTCAAATTTTAGCCCTGCCAGGATCTGTGTGTAGGTTGAAACCTCTTGCCTGCGATCTAACTCTAGTTGATTCACTCGCTGGGCTGTTTCTCGAAGCAACCCTTCGGAATCTGTTGTTGCCGCTAAGGTCGCCAAGGGCAGCAGCGCTGAGTCATTCAAAAATATTTCTGGCTCTTCCTCCCACAGTCGCAGAATTTGGTATTCATGCCTTGTATTTTCCACGATGAAGGCAGTTTCAATTACGGTGTCTTCGCTGGGTGGCAGCAGTAAGACGATGATTTGGGTGATGGGCAACCGATACAGACGATAGAGCCGTACCCAATAATCAATCATTCGCAGGGGCAAAGGAGGATTTGATTCTAATTTTGTCTGAAACTCCAAATGCAGAAGTCGCCCCTAAAGTTGTAGAAAGGTCACAGAATCGGCTCGGATTGGTTCAATGCTCAACTCGGTTTTCAGCACTTCTACCGATTGTTGCGGTGTTCCTAAGACCCAACTCGCAAAGCGATCGAGATATTTTTCTGATAGAAGCTTGCAGAGATTATCAAACGACATGAAAGTTTTGAGTCATTACTACGAAAATGCTTGCTCTCGGTAACTCTTTGCATCATACAAACAACCTATAAGACTATTTGCACCATCTGGAAGAACTAAATACTCATAGCCCGTTTCATTTTGGGAAAAGTGAAGCTCAAATTTGTTCATGACCTCACGCACGGTAAGTAAAGCTTCTTCAATTTTTTCTTTGGTGACACTAGGTAATGATTCTGGATGTTCTTGGAAATATGTCTTCAAATCTGTATGTGCTATCCGACGATTTCTATTTGTTCTGGCGAAATTACAGTTACTCCTTACAAGATTCAATGCTTCGTCGATCTCATCTTTCAACTCAGGAAAGTTTGCCGAATCAATAGCGGCAGCAAGTCTTTCTAGAGTTAAGTTCTCTTTATTTTTAGTGTGTGAAGGATCGGTCAGACGGCTAATTACTAAGATGATGTCATCCAAGAAAACAGTTTGGCAAACACCAAAAAATGTCGGAGCAGATTCGTTTAATAGATTTACAGTTGTCTCATCTTCATATAATTGGGAAAAGAGGAGCCATTTTAGATGTAATACTCCAAACTCATTCCATAGGGCTTTGTGTAACTTTTCCATATCTTCTGGCGTATTAAATTCTTCCATTCTTTATATCTCCAGCAAAGCTATTTCTATTGCACTCTGCATATCCCTGGCAAAAGTTATTTTAGATTTCTGAGTTCTTACCCAAGAGTATTCACCAAGCTCGACATACTCTTCATGGAAATAACGAATTTCAAATTTGTTTACAGAATGTTGATAAACTTTTGCCTGTGATGCTGAGGGTGATGGAACTCGATAGTTGTTAATAGTTTTTACAACAGTAACCTTTTGAGATGAAACATCTCTGTCTAAATCTTTGCTATGGTCTTCGTTCCAATACTGAATTAATCCCTGGTTAAACTTATCAGCTAAAGTTTCTGGCTCAATAGTTTGCATTTGTTTGAGCCTATCCAAAAGTTCAAATCTTAGGCTTCTGTACTTTTGACTGAATATGAAGTCTTTCCCAAAAGGATAATTGACAACATTACACTGAATTGCTTGTAGAGCGTGGTCTTTGCATAGACAAATGGATAAAATGCTGTCGCGCTTTAATTGCAGTATCAGTCCGCTGTAACAAGTTCGGTTGCATTTAGAACATTTCTCTAGGCGATCAAGATCAAACACCTCAACATTTATGACACTGGAAGACTGGCTTAACATATTGAAACAACTTGGGTTGCGGGGCAACAGAAAGAACAAGTTTTACAGTCCTAACCTAAGATGCCATTAAACGACAAGAAATCCTCGAACCAAGTTCTACAAATTATCTTGCAGGCCGATTCATCAGTCCTCCATGATTCTAAGAAAAGCAATCAATTTTTCATTTTAGGCAAAGGCGGAGGAGCCGAAATCGGGGGGGATGTCTTGCCAGCGCCCTTGACCGACGGCGCGGATGGCTTCTTTGAGGGAAACTTCGCCCGTGTAGAGCGCTTTGCCGACGATCGCACCCGTTAC
>CASBQE010000327.1 GCA_949127665.1 Synechococcales cyanobacterium PMM_0083 | reverse complement strand
CCCTCCCGCGCATTACTCGCAACATCCACCGTAAACCCACTATCTTCCAAGTAAGCTTGCACCGCTTCGCGCAACCCCGGTTCATCATCCACCAACAACAGTTGACCTGCCATTCAATTCTGTTTCTCCTACCCGCGTTTGCTCTATTGTATCGGATGTATCGAACCTGTCTAAGTTATGAGTTCCGAGTTACGAGTTCCGAGTTAGCAATCGCCCTTCGTCATTTGCCCTTCGCCCTTCGTCATTCGTAAATTGTTTACTATTGACCATTGCCGTTGCTTTGAGCAAACTGGTTTTACAGGATATGCACTCCAGTTTTTCTAAGGTTCTAACTATGCTCCAAGTTACCCAAGCTCCAACAGGTCCCGTTTTGGCTCAACAGCGATTTTCGATTTTGGGTGTCGCGTCGATCACGGATGCGGGCAAAACGCTTTCATTGGTGGTGGATGACCAATTTCGCACCGATGGACCGGTGATCAAGCCCAATGGAACTTGGCAAGTCGATTTTTTGTTTCAAGCGGCTGGCAATCGCCGCCTAAGAATTGAACTGGGAAATGACAGCACAGCGGTAGTCGTGCAGGTTGTCACAACATTGCCCCAAGCCCAGCAGCTTCGATTTACACAAAGCCCGACTCGGCTGCCCGCGTTGCAGTCTGCCACAGTTGAGGGCACGGCTGATAATTTTGCGGAGGGAACTCAACTAATCTTGCGGTCAGACCGGAGGTTTGAGTTGGCGCGTCCGGCTGTATTGGCAGGCAAATGGCGATCGACTATCGGGTTCAATCAAGCGGGTCGGCGAGTAATCGAAATTTTAAGTACGGATGGAACGATTCGAGCAGAAACTGAAATTGATGTGGTAGATGCCACACCGCGTCCGCCGCGCCTTAGTTTTACCAATCCTCCGCAGCGCGTGCCGGTAGAAACCGTGGTTACGCTGACAGGAACCGCAGAAAATTATAATGACGACGATCAATTGGTATTACGGATAGATCAAAAGTCAGAATTGGCGCGCCCACAAGTGGTTGATGGCAAATGGCAGGCACGAACCTTGTTTCGTCAGGGAGGAAATCGGTTGATTGAAATTATTGGGTCTGAGCAAGACCGGGCACAGATAATCATTGAGGTGCAAGCCCCGCCAGCCGCTACCTTTCGGGTGCTGTCGCGTAACACTTGGACGAGCAACCCAACGCCAGCGGACTTACCCAATCTCACACCTAAACGAATTACGCTGCACCACACGGCGCTGAGCGGGCAAGCTGCAATCAGTGGCACTCAAGCTCAGGAGGTTGCCCGAATGCGGTTAGTTTACAATGGCCACATCAATGGCAACGGCTGGGCAGATATGGGCTATCACTTCATCATCATGCCAAGTGGACGGGTTTATGAAGGGCGATCGGAACGGAAACGCGGCGCTCACGATTTGGTGAATGATGGGTTGGGCATTGCCTTTGATGGCGTTTATAGTTCTAATACCATTAGTCAGCAACAGTATCAGGCGGCGATCGCGCTTTGTACGCTACTTTGTAAGCGCTATGGCTTTAAGAATACGGTAACTCCGGTTCCCACCCCAACGGCGGATTTTGGTACGCGCAACCTGCCGCTAATCTGTGGACATCGCGATCGCGTATCCACTGAATGCCCTGGCACCGAAGGCGGCAGAACGGTGCGCTTGACAGAGATTCGTACAGCAGTGAATGATCAACTGTAATGCGCGATCGACCGGAGATCGCAATCTATCAATTGCACTCCTCCCCAACCAGATCATAAATCTATTTCTTTTGGTAGTAGACTAAAAAATGAAACCAAGGTAGATCAATGAAGGCTATGTTTTCTAAAGTGAGAAAACTATGATGGACGAGTGCAATTTTTGCGCTCATACGACCCTTTTTCCTTTCGCAAAGTAGGTATTTTGCCGTGGTCAGCAGCAACGAAAAAGATAATTTAAAGGATAACTTTCTCTATCCAATTGGGCGCTATCGGGGTGAGTTTACGCCAGAGCAACTGGCTTTCAATGCCAATTTGCAAGAATTTGCTCAGCGGGTGTCTCTTATTTGTGGATTAGAAACGGGCGGCAAGATTACCTCCAAAGAGGCTTATCACCAAATCAAGGATTTATGGGCTGAGGTTAAACGATCTAAAAAAGAATTGCTGGATCAAGCTGAACCTCCCAGACCCGATCTGCCAGAGGATACCTGAGAGAAACCTGTGTGATGCAACCAAAGATAAATTTAAGACTTCGATGATGACGCATGATTAGAAGCCCATCCGCGATCGCACGCTCTGTGAGCAATGATTCATGAGTGGTGATGGCAACCGAACAGATATACTGCTTTGGGGGAATCATCATCATGGGCAGTCTTAATTAATTTCATGAAACCCAAGGTTTACAGCAAATACATCCGCTCTAAAGAATGGCTCGGCAAACACCCTAACTGGCTGAAATCGTTTAATTCTTGCGCCGCCTTTCCCTTCCTGCATTTGGGCAAGTCAAGCCGGGGCTACCATCGCTACAATATGCACCATACTCACTACAAAACCTTGGGGAGTGAGCGGCTCTGGTGGGATGTGGTGCCACTCAGTATATTTGCTCATCAGCATATCGTTCATGGCGTACTTTCGTTATACAAGCGCCCCAGTCAACAGAAGGTCTACCCGAATTTGTGCCAACGCATATTCCACGCTTGGTGTCGGTTGATGATTTTGCTGGTCTGGTTTTGGTGGCTGATACTGCCTGTTGCTTTAATGTTGGCGTGGAAAGTGAACCAATCTGGAGTTCTGGAATTGCTCAAATAATTAGGTCTGTTTGATGATCTCGGCGATCGCGACTGGGCGAATTAATCTTCCGCAGTTAAGAATCTGCAAAATAGTCTTTAACAATAGCGAGGATGCGATCGCTGGCATGTCCATCGCCAAAAGGATTCACCGCTTTTGCCATTGCTTCATAGGCTTCAGGATTGCTTAATAGCTCTGATGCTGTTTGGAAAATTTTGGCTGGGTTTGTGCCCACGAGCTTTGCCGTCCCTGCCATCACCGCTTCAGGTCGCTCAGTGGTTTCTCGCAGCACCAGCACCGGCTTGCCCAAGCTGGGGGCTTCTTCCTGCAATCCACCAGAATCAGTCAGCACTAACGTCGATCGCTGAATGGCTCCTACCAATTCGGCATAGTCTAACGGTTCGGTTAAAAACACCCTGGGATGATTGCCCAGTTTTGCTTGCAGCGGTTCGCGAACGGTGGGGTTTCGGTGCAATGGCAACAGCAGCGCCGTATCCGGGAACTTTTCTAATATCTGCAAAAATCCTGCCGCAATATCGAGCAACGGTGCGCCCCAATTTTCTCGCCGATGAACGGTCGCCAAGATCAGCCGATATTGATTCCAATCTAAGCCGGGGATTTGGCACTGGGGCTGACGACTTGCCACAGATAACAGCGCGTCAATGACGGTATTTCCGGTTTGATGAATGGCTCCGGGCACCCGTGATTGATGGAGATGATCCATTGCCAGAGAAGTCGGCGCAAAATGCAGCGATGCAAGCTGAGAAATCAGGCGGCGATTGGCTTCTTCGGGATAGGGATTGTAGAGGTTATCGGTACGCAATCCAGCTTCCACATGTCCAACTGGAATTTTTTGGTAAAACGCAGCAAGAGCGGCAGCAAAAGCCGTAGTCGTATCTCCCTGCACCAGCACTAGCCGGGGCTGCAACTGCTGAAATAAGTCCTGCAATCCTTGCAAACTCCAGCAGGTGATGTCGGTTAGGGTTTGTTTGGGTTGCATAATCGCCAAATCGCGATCGGCGGTTAGGTTAAACAATTGCATCACCTGATCCACCATTTCTCGATGTTGCCCGGTCAAAATCACCTGGGTATCAAAGTCTGGGGACGATCGAAATTTTTGAATGACCGGAGCCATTTTAATCGCTTCGGGGCGGGTGCCAACAATCAGGCTGACAGGAATCGGAGTTTGCGGCATTGCGATCGCGGCTTTGAGAAAACCGATAGGTTTAGATCACTTTTATCATACGCTTGCTCCGGTGTGGCAATCAGAGATCGCTGTGGAGATAGCCAACAAAAAACCCGGTCGTGCCGGGTTATTAAGGGGAAACGTCAATCAGTGAACACAGACAAACAAGCGAAGCAAAAAAGATTTAATTATGAACAGCACAGGTTAAAGGGCAGGCGGCATAGACTGCGCTGTTTCCAGGGTTTTCTTCGCCTTGCAGCCAGCGTAACCAAGTTACGCGATCGGGGTGAACGCCGCGCAGGGTCAGCATGGCAGCACCGAACATGACCGCAAAAATATTGAGACCAATAATCCCACCCGCGACGACGAGCACAGAACTCATTGGAATCACAGATTGCAAGATGACTGCTAGCAATGAGCCAACAACAACCATCAAAATAACGAGGGGAAATCCGGCAATCAGCAAACAAACGGCTAATGTAAACGTCCAGATTAGAAAACTTTTGATCATTAAAAATGCGTAAAAATTACCCAAGCTTGGGCTTTGAGCGAGAGCCATGTCTTCCTCCTAAGTAATAAAGGGGTTGAATTATTGAAATACTAAAGGTGATCCCCACACCGGGGGGCTAATGAAATTTAGTATAGAGAACTACCGAATAAATAATAAGCGTTCGTCGAATAACTTTACAATTTCGGGGATTTGTTTACAGAGTAAAATTAGCGTTTTAACGTCTGAAAGCTAGTTATCTTCTTAATATCTTTATAGATGCAAAACTTTTTCAAACACTTTACAAAGCACTTACAGTCTGCGTTTCAATATGCAAAATTAGATTTTTTTTACATTTAAACAGTTTCTTGTACTTTTGTTAAAGTTCTACTTAATATTTCTTTTGATTTTAACTGTTTTTTTCTCAGAAATCGGTTCTGATTGCGGTACTTTGAAAATACGTTCCATGGCGATCGCACGAGACAACTTGCCATAGATTTGTTCTAGCTTTGCGAATAGGTTTTGAGAAGGGCGAAACGCGATCGCGGTGTTTCCTTGAAGCGCTGCTCGAAACTCAGGCGTACTTATAAAGTCTGAATCTTTTACTAATAGAAAGCCGACGGGTTTATTCAATCGATAGCTAAGAGAAATCAGATCGCCTGTATTTGTAAAATCGTCTCCAATATCACTAATAACGATTGGCGTAGGCGTTTGATTCATCACATCAGCAGTTGTGTTGTTGGCATAGCTCAAGTCTTTGTTCCACCAACTAGTGGAAAGGGCGCTAACCGTAAGCGAAATCAGACTGCCAGCGAGCAAAACAGCCAGGGTGCCACGCCACAGAAAAGGGACGAGCGGCGTGTAAAGGTTGGGGTGCAACGTGTAGGCAGTTGGCGGCGCAAGTTGCTGCTGCGATCGCCCAGAGTACAACGTTTTCATCGACAGCTTGGTTGCCAAAAAGTAAGCTACTGCAAGCTGCACCCCAGGAAAGCTAGAAATAAGATAGCGGCTGACCGCAGAGCGTTTGTTGCCTAACACCAAATCTGGGATTGCCAGCAGCAAAAACGGCACCAGAATAGAGGTCAACACAAATAGCCAGGTTGCCGGACGAGTGTTGCGACAAAGACTGTATACCGATGCGAAGATTAAAAGCAGAACTGGAATTCGTGCTAGGTAAGTCAAGGGGTTGTCGAAGCCAAAATCTAGATCGAAAAACAGGGCAGTGAAGCTGAGTGTCCACAGTTTCAGCAAGTAATCAATGCCAGGGGAAACTTGTGTCCAGTCGGTGGTGGCAAAAGCACGTTTGGCATTAACGATCATCACCGCTAGCCACGGTAGATAGAGAATGATTGCCCCGGCGATCGCGCCTGCAAACCCAACCCAAATTGCTCTAATCCATGACCCTGTATCTTGAAACCACGCATTCAATCCCACATAAACCACATGACCTATCAAGGTTAAGCCAAAAAATGGATGGGTATACAGCCCAATGGTGACAGAGCCAGCATAGAGCGCCCAGCAATGCCACAGCGGCGACGGCTTGCGATAGTGATGCGAATAGTTAGAGGGTGGGGCGTTTGTCAAACGCAATGCTCGGAGCAACAAATAGCTGCTGACCACAACCATGAGCGTGAGTAAGCTATATTGCCGGGCGGTTTGGGCAAACAAAACATCAAAGGGCGACAGCGCCAACAAAGTTGTTGCCAGTAATGCAATCTCATGAGAGGCGAACAGTTCCCAGGCAAGGGCATACATGGCAGGCAGTGCCAGTATGCTAATCAACGCAGGCAGCGATCGCGTTACGGTTAATGGGCTATGAAACAACCACTCCAGGGGCGCTCCCAAAGCTTGCATCCAAAACCGCGTCATCAAAAAATACAGCGGCGGATGTTGAGGATCTTCCACGGCTAGCGATCGCAGCGTATCCATCGGCGTACTTCCTGGCTTAATCCGCTGAAACTTCTGCAACTCACTAGCAGCAATCACCCGATTTTGAAATAGCTCCTGATCAATTTCGCCTCGTGTATAGCCCGCTGCCCGCAAGGATGTGTAGGTTTCATCGTGCCAGTAGACTTTGTGATTCAAATTCACAAAGCGAAGTACCACTCCAAGCGCCAGCAAGAAGATCAGCAGCCACTTCAGCCAGAGCGGAAAGCGAATTCGTTCAGAGTGCGATCGCAAAGAGTGCAGCACAAATCAATCCTAAAATAACGACTAAATTATCCAGTGTTGTTAGTAGCAGGATAAATGACAACGAAGATTTTATTGATGTGACTCTAAAATCACATTAATCATCAGCAATGTTTGGCAAAAGTATCGAGATAAAAGTAGTAAGACGAAAAGGCTAGATTAAAGTTCTGACGAAGACTGAGCCTCTGCCCTAGTTGAATTAGACGACGCACCTAAACCAAAAAGCTTTGGCAGAATTAATCCAGACTGCGCCTGATAGCTAGCAAACTCTGGATACCGCGCCAGGGATTGATCTTTCTTTCGCATATTGGGCACAAAAATAATGCTGACAAACGCTGCCAAAATCAGCCACGGCACCCAATGGCAAGCTAGCAACGCAAACGAACTATAAATCAAAATTTCGCCCAGGTAGTTAGTGTTGCGACACCTCGCAAAAAAACCTTCCGTAATCAACCCAGGATGATATTTCAACGTGTAGTATTTTTGAGCATCGCTAGTGTAGTGCAAAAAGACTCCCATAATATTGCAGGCGATCGCCCCGGCAACCAACGGCAAAGGCGGCACCACGCCGGAGCGAATTAATAGAAACGGCGCAACCCAATACAGCCCCAACAACAAAAAGGTAACCATACCCATACCCAGAGTTATTTTCTGTTCCCACTGCTTATCGGGATAAATCCGGTCTTTGAGTAGCCAGAGAATGCCATAAGTGCCATGCAGCGCCAAATACACCCACGCACCCAACGTAAAATTTTGATACGCCACCATTAGCCCCGGTACGAATATAGTGGTCAAACCCTTATGCAAATTAATCGCGTGTTTTAGCTGCATTTCGATCGCTCCTTTCTCTCTAATGGCTTAGTTAGTCGATGGTTTGATCAACCCAATTTCTATGACTGTCTCCAATTTTCGGTCTGTAGCCCAGGGACTCGATCAAATTCTCGCTGGTTCGCAGTCACCATCAGCAGATGATATTGCAGGGCAGTTGCAGCAATTAAAACATCATAAGCACCGATTGGCTGTCCCTGAGTTTTGAGAATGGCACGAATTTGAGCCGCTTGTTCAGCTTCTGCGATGTTGAAAGGACGGATTGTTACAGAAGCCAGAAAACTGGCGATCGCAGGTTCAACTGTTTGAGCGCGTTGAGGATTGAGCGCTAAGCCGTAGCGTAACTCCATGACCGTGATTACCGAAATCGCAACATCGGCAGGCAGAGTTTGCTTGAGTCTGGATTGAGTTCCAGGTTCACCTTTGATGAAATCGCTGATAACGCAGGTATCGAGTAGATAGCGCATCAGAATAAATCCGATTCACACGGTGGCAGAAGTTCATTACGGTAGGACTCGATCGCGGGAAAGTCAGGATTTCCTCCATAGGACAGGACAACATCCGACCACTGAGAAATTAACCCAGAGTTCGTTTGGGTTCGCTGGCGTAGGGTTTCGAGAATCAGAGTTTTGAGCGTAACATTCGATTGAGCGGCTTGACGGATCAAATCTTGTTCCAGATCGGTCGGTAAGTCGATCGTGATTTGCATCAGTTTTCTCCATTGATGATCAGATATAACCCTTTACTAATCCTTAATTCCGGCTTCGATCGCTTTTACGAATGGGCTAACCCACTACCATTAGCTTTAGCGCGAATATTGCAGTCAAACCCTTGTGCAAATTAATCGCGTGTTTTAGCTGCATCTCGATCGCTCCTTTCTCTCTAAACAATAGCTTGACGCAGTTCATCTCAACCTACCTTACCTATAGCAGGTGATGGATTGGAGAAGCTAGGGTGTAGATGAATCAGGAAATTTCCTGAAACAGGCTGAAGTTCCCTGATTAGCTTGAAGAAGGCATACGGTGGGAGACAATATGGGAATTGAGCCAGCGAACGACTTCGTCGCGCGAAGCGCTATCGCGCAAAGCAAATCCCTTACGGGAAGCACACCTCAAGCCGCTTGGTATAACCCCTTGGGGCGACGGTTAGCCTTGGTGATTGGTGCGCCCAGCATGGCTCAGTTGCTGGGCAGTGCCTTTAACATTTGGTACAACTTCACCTACGTTCGCCCGTTATTGAGCGCCGAGCAACTGTCGGTGTTTTTAGGCACCGTGGTGGTGTTTAATGCGGTGGTTTACCCCGTGGGAGCAGCCTTATGGATTTGGACAGTCTTGGTTCTGCATCGCCCTTGCCAAAAGCTGTTGCACAATCAACCGATTTCAGCCGATCGCCTGCTCAAAGCCCGACAGCGAGTGATCAATTTGCCCTGGTGGGGCATGGCGATATCGGGTATTCTTTGGCTATTTTGCATTCCAGTTTTTTTATTGACGCTTTCCCTGGCTCCGGGTACGCTCAACCCCCGTCTCTGGTTTGATTTGCCCATCTCGTTCATCGTGGCAGCCCTGATTGCCACCACCCACGGCTTTTTCTCCATCGAACTGTTGACCCAGCAGTTGCTCTATCCGATTTTGTTTCAAGATGCCCGTCCGGCTCAGACTCCCGGCACGTTTCCCCTCAATTTGCGCTGGCGCTGGGTATTTTTGGCGTTTTGCGGCAGCATTTGTCCGATCGCCTCGCTGTTGTTGCTGGTGGTTGCGCCCCATACCTGTGAACAAAAAGATGCCTGGTTTGCGATCGCGGTTGGCACCTTGGGCATCTTTTTCAGCCTGACAAGCGCTTGGATGGTAAGCCAACTGGTCGTTGAACCGATTAAAGAACTCCAGCGGGTGGCAACTGAAGTGGCGAACGGCAACCTCAAAGTTCGGGTTAAGTCTTTACGGGCAGATGAATTTGGTCCGCTGATTGATGAGGTGAACTATCTAATTGAAGAACTTCAAGAAAAGCAACACCTGCGAGAAACCTTTGGGCAGCATGTGGGGGAACAAGCCGCCAGTCAACTTTTGCGCCGTGACCCCAACCTGGGCGGCATTGAGCAAGAACTGACCGTCGTATTTGCCGATTTGCGAAACTTTACCCGCCGCTGCTCCACCGAATCGCCACAAAACATTGTGATCCTGCTCAACCTGTTTCTCACCGAGATGGTGGAAATTGTGGAGCAACGTCACGGCGGCATGGTCAACAAGTTTTTGGGCGATGGCTTTATGGCGCTATTTGGGGTAGGCGAAAATTTGCCTGACCACGCAGAACAAGCCGTGACCGCCGCTCAAGAGATGCTGGTAAGTTTGCAAGGGATTAATCGCTACCTGGAACAGCAAGGATTAGCGCCTTTAGCCATGGGGGTGGGCATTCATACCGGAATTGCGGTGGTGGGTAGCATTGGTTCTAGTCGGCGGTTGGAATATACGGCGATCGGCAACACGATTAACATTGCCTCACGGGTAGAATCCCTAACCAAGGAGGTGGGAGAGCCAATTTTGCTGACGGATGCCACTCAACAAGCTCTACCCAAAAGCTTTTTAACGGAAGCCCTGCCGCCTCATCCAGTTAAAGGACAGCCCAAACCACTGAATATTTATCGAGTGAAAGGGTAAAGACGCGATCGCGGCTCTAGGAAAACAAACACCTATATGTTTTCCTAGAGCGCCGGTCACCTAATCGAAGGGCTGGAATGACGGTACAGTGATCGCAGATCGCGTAGGATGTGTTAGCGACAGCCTAACGCATTAATAGAGCTAAAACGAGGGCGCACAACCGTTGAAACGAGGTCAAGCCCATGACAGTTCGGCAACCCTGCTACAGCAAAGAAGAGTTTGCTCGACGTGGCGATGAGATTTACGAGACTTAGGTTCATCAACAAGTCGAAGAAGGCAACCACCAAAAGGTTGTGGCGACTTGCCAGGAATTATTATTGACACATTATTAGGAGACCAAAGTGAGCAGACTAGTCCTTGAGATTTCAAACGATGTTGCGGAATCTCTTCAACTTCCGCCTACAGAACGTCTTTCGCGTGTACAACGGGAATTGGCAATTCGGTTATACCAGAAAGGATTGCTCTCTTTTGGCAAAGCACGGGAGTTAGCACAGATGACAAAATGGGAGTTTCACTCATTACTGGGCGATGAGGAAATTGAGCGTAATTACGATTTAGAAGAATTGGAAAGTGACTTAAATACTTTGGAGCAGTTAGCTTGAGAGCCATCAGCAACTCTTCTGTTTTGATTGCCCTGAGTAGTATTGGGCAATTGTCTATATTGACGCAGCGCTTTCCAGACGGAATTTTGATTCCACAGGCAGTCTGGTATGAAGTTGTGGAAACTGGGGCAGGGCGATCAGGGGCAATGGAAGTTGCGGCTGGCTTAAACGTTTGGCTGACTATTCAAGAAGTGGAAAACAAGGCTCTAATATCAGTGCTACAGCAGGATCTGGATCTGGGTGAAGCAGGGGCGATCGCATTATTGCTTGAGCAGCCTTCAGAAGCTCTGTTGCTGGATGAAAAGAAAGCGCGACAAGTTGCACGACGCATGAATTTACCGATACTTGGTACCTTGGGTCTCTTAATTTGGGCGAAACGGCAAGGAGTGATTGTTAACTTGCAAGAACAGCTTGATGCCTTGCGAACT
>CASBQE010000326.1 GCA_949127665.1 Synechococcales cyanobacterium PMM_0083 | reverse complement strand
TCCAAAAGTTAGGAATTTTTTAGTATTAGGGATCGCGGGACGCACCACTAGTTTTCACAATATTGCAGTCATTTGCACAGCCTAATTGGAAAAATCTTCACGTCAGCTTTGAACTTGCAGACTATTTTACATTGCGACAATGAAGCGAGTAGCGATCCATACTTCTAGAAACTAGAGTTGCTGGATAAGCACAGATCTAATTGAGCAATTCTAATGTCTTTCACGCAAGAGACATATCAACACCTGATGTGCAACTAATACGCCCTCATCCCAACCCTTCTCCCCAAGGAGAAGGGCTTTCAGCCATTTCCGGTTTCCTCTCCTGTGGGAGAGGGCTAGGGTGAGGGCAGTATTTGCGGGTGTTTCAGGAAAGTCGCACATCGCGTATCAACATATAGAAAAACTTGAATTCCTTGTTTTTCCGCAACCCCTTCTCTGAGTATCTTCACTCAGTAGGGATTGAGAAGATTGTCTTGTAGTCAAAGTGCTGCAATCAAAAAGGCAATTAGGAAAAGAAGAACCACTGTGAATAGAAGTACCCAGGGTTTGGGAGTTGAATGCCGTTGAAAAGGAATTAAGCGAGATCTATGCTGGGAACGAACGAGGTCAATAGCTTTACCATCAAAATAAACACGGCATTCAGGGCAACGTATTGAATTTGCTGGAATAAGCAAACTACAACGTATACAGCGAACTTTGCCTAAGTTCCGCCTAGCTCGATGCTGAAAAGTGTTTTTAGAAGGAAGGGTATCGGACATATATTGCTTGATCGCGAAGACGCACAGCTACCCATGAATGATTCCCCAAAGTTAGATTTTCCAACACGCACAAATACTTATAGTCACGGACAATCTGCTTAGGACATAGCAGCCAATGGCAAGTCAACAAGGGGCTTAAGCTCCTTGTCCTAACTCTGCTGTCTGCAGCTATATCTAGCAAATCTAATTTATTTCACCTTTAAAGTTGTCAATCGGTGAAATGCTAACCTTCTTACTCATTGAAGGCAAATACCCTTGCATATCAGCGATCGCTCTAATTTGTTCCGGTGCAGTTGCAGTGGATTAGTTAGCCGACAAAATGCTTGACTCTTAACCTTTAGATAACAATTACAATTGACCCAACTTGAGCAGATTAAAAATCTCTCATCCGAGCAAAACTTAACCAAAAGCCAACCTGTCAATTAACTTCTCTTTATATGGGGGTTGTAATCTAGACGACATCGCTACAAGAATAGGATGTTGTATATGCTTCAACTCTCTACTTCCAAAACTCCTCAGCGTGATTTGCGTCAATTTTTGGAGGGAGTTTATCAAGGGAGGCATTTGCAAGCCTTTCGTGCTGGGCAAACGATCCCCATGAATCCTCAAGATATTTGGGTTGTTTGTCGCGGTGTGGTTCAGTTAAGTACACTTTATCCCAATGGTGATGAAGCTTTACTTGGGCTAGCATGTTCGTCAATGCCGTTTGGTCTCCCTTTATCACTGATTTATCCTTATCAAGCGATCGCCATGTCAGAAGTGGATTTGATGTGCATGACTATGGCTGAGGTGCAGCAGTCGCCTGATTTGACGAACGAAATTTTCTTGCATCTCAATCGTCGCTTGCGTCAGGCAGAAGCAATGCTGGCAATGGCGGGGTGCCGTCGGGTGGAAGATAGGCTGCGTCAGTTGTTGCTATTGTTGCAGATGGAGATTGGTTCTCCTTGTGCTGAAGGAACTCGCTTGAGTGTGCGATTGACCCATCAGCACTTGGCAAGCGCGATCGGCACCACTCGCGTCACGGTAACTCGGCTGCTCGGCAAACTTAAAGAAGAAAACTGGCTGAAGTTGGATAGTGGTCGTCATATTGTCTTACTGCAATAATCAATCGGGCGTTGCATCGAGAAGTACGAATTGTCATTCTGGGTGCAATGTTGGCGTAGCCTGCCGCAGGCTTAGAATCTCGATCGAGATTTTGCTTCGCGATGCTCCATATTCTACGGGAAGCTAGCTACAGGATGACACGTTCAAATTCATATCTCGATTAAGCGCCGCTTTCCCATCCTCAGTTTCAATCCCTGTAAGGGTTTTGGTTTTTTGGAACTTCCCTCTTGCGACTGACACTGAATTAGGAAGTCCATGTTTCAATCCCTGTAAGGATTTTTGGGTTTTTGGAACCAGATTCGCCAAGACTTTAATAATGAGGTATTCTGACCTTAACTCTAAGGTCAGAATGATGAACGCAGAGGATAAAGCACGGGCGATTTTAGATGCGATCGCCCAAAAAGCACAAGCGAAATGGGGCGACAGGTGACAAGCCGAAATCGCCCGTGCTTACTGTAGAATCGAGAGCCGAGAGATAGGCGAAATTGTGAAACCTGGCAATCGGCGCAAGCAAATTGTTCACAGCTTTGACGAAGCACAACGACCTTAGAATCTCTCTGCCGGATTGAGGAAGCGGTAGGGGTTGAATTTGAGTTAACCGTGATTGAACGACGAACCCGGAAGATTTAACGCAAGCAAGAACAATGACCCAAGAGAATGGCAGCCGACTCGATCGCATGGAAGCAATCATGTTTGACTTGGCAACCGCCAGCATCAGACATGACAACGCTATCAATAGGCACGATGAAGAATTCAGCCGGATTAACGGCACCCTCGAACGAATGGCAGCAGGGCAAGAACTCAATCGCCAGGACATAAATACCCTCACCGCCAGCATTCAAGATTTGCGGAACCTAGTAGCAGACTACATTCAAGGACGCTCATAGACCTAACAAAAAGCCAGCCCCCCACGAACAGCGTACTGCCCCTAGTCTGGCTTTGCATGGAAACAGATTTGACTAGCTGAAAAAACTCTTGATAAAGTCACACCGGGCACTCTAGTCGGTTGGGGCGATGTGGCTTGTTTTGCACTTTGCCCGGCTATTTATGTGGCGCTTTGTGGCTGCTGGCTCTTATGGAGACGATGCGCGATCGCAGTGATGATTACTTCGCCATTCGTTGGGGGATCAGCATCAGGAGCCACAACTCACGTTGATTCATGGTTTCAATCCCTGTAAGGGTTTTGGGGTTTTTGGAACCTGGCAACAACGATAATACTGACGTAGTGCCAACTTCGTTTCAATCCCTGTAAGGGTTTTGGGGTTTTTGGAACGCAAAGCTCCTCTACCTGGTCTTGCCATCCATCGGTTTCAATCCCTGTAAGGGTTTTGGGGTTTTTGGAACACTAGAGCCAGGGCAGGCAAGCTGCCACACCCAAGTTTCAATCCCTGTAAGGGTTTTGGGGTTTTTGGAACGTTTGTGATTGCCAGATAACATGAACATCGCAGGTGTTTCAATCCCTGTAAGGGTTTTGGGGTTTTTGGAACCGCCTGGGCTTTTTCAGGTGCATCGATGCCACATAGTTTCAATCCCTGTAAGGGTTTTGGGGTTTTTGGAACATTAGGCTGCTAGCTCAAACGGCGCGATAGAAATGTTTCAATCCCTGTAAGGGTTTTGGGGTTTTTGGAACGGCTGATAGTAAGGCTGACGATATGCCACACGTTGGGGTTTCAATCCCTGTAAGGGTTTTGGGGTTTTTGGAACAAAGTGAAACAGATCGAAGAAATGACATTGGAAGGTTTCAATCCCTGTAAGGGTTTTGGGGTTTTTGGAACTGCACACCTC
>CASBQE010000325.1 GCA_949127665.1 Synechococcales cyanobacterium PMM_0083 | reverse complement strand
GCCCTGGGTGAGAAATCTAGATTCGAGCATTGAGCAACGGTTAGTGGATAGTTATAACGAGTTGACGAGGTTAGCAGCGATCGCTAAAAACAATCCCAATGAATGGTTGTTGTCTGAAGCTGAAACGCGAATTGCAACCAGTCGATATAAGTTGAGCGACAGAACTTTAGGACTTAACTTTTCTAACTGGAGTCCTGAAGAGGTGCAAGTGGCAGAACTGAGTTTAGAGGGAAACAGCATTCGAGCCGGGTTGTTTTCTCTAGAAGTAGCAGATGCCGATGTGGCTGAATTGGTCTACAAACTTTTGACGCTCAACGCTGATGAAGAGACAAATATTTCTAGAGCCATTATTCAGAAATTGCTCGTTCCTCAAGACTATGCTGCCCTGATGCAAACCTATCGACAACGATTTGGCAGCTTTCAACAAGTCGAGTCTGATTTCTTTGCAGCACTGGCACAGATTGATCAAACCGTCTATGAAATGTTTGGACTGACTGACGAGGAAAAAAACCATATCGAAACTCGTCTTACCAGTTTTCCGCTGAATAAGCTTCAGCCGCGCTATCCTTGGCAAACGGTTAAGCCCAGATCCATTAAAGCCTACACCAGCGATCGCTTCGCCTAAAAAAACGCAAGCTATTCTGACCACTAGCCTTCTTTTTAAGTCCTGGCTTACAGTGAAGAAGCATGTCCATCGAAACCTGACACCTAACACCGAGTTTTTTAGAGGGAGTGAACGATGAAAATTGGGTCTAAGGCTCACAAAGATCTGTTTTGCCAGAGCTTTATGGATAGTCATCTGCTGTATGAGCCGGAAACACTCGCGTGGCCCGAACTCGACAGTGCGATGATTGAGCGGATTCAGCGGATTCCCTTTTGGGATGAAGCGCTGTATACCGAGCGGAAAGCGGGCGTGATGCTAAAAGCGTATGCCGAGACCGTGGAAGATCCACAGATTCGAGCGGCGATCGCCCTGCAAGCGGCAGAAGAAGCCCGTCATGGTCGCGTGATTGGCTATATGATCAATCACTACGGCATTCAAGTCGCCGAACGTGCTGAAAAACCGTTGCCAGAAAACTTAGAGCCTGCTTTTGTTAAATTTGGCTATGGCGAATGCTTTGATTCTTTTTTTGCCTTTGGCTTATTTGGCATTGCTCGTCAGGGTGGCTTCATCCCCGATGCCCTGTTCACTATTTTCAACACTTTGGTAGACGAAGAAGCCCGTCATATGGTGTTTTTCGTCAACTGGATTGCCCACAAGCAGATCGTCGAAGGTCGGGAAGTGCTGCGTCCATTTTCCTCAGTGCAGCAATACACTGGGGCAGCTTTTCGGCGACTGGATAACTTGATGGGTATGGGCAAGGGTAAAAAGAAATCGGCTAACAAAAAAGGCTTCACGGCGGCAGGAGCCAAAGCAGTCAAGGTTGATTTGACCCTAGAATCCTTTTTGGAAATGTGCATCGCGGAAAACGCCAAGCGGATGCAAGCTTATCCTGAAGAATTGCTGCGCCCTGACTTTTTGCCCGCGATCGCGTCTCTTGCTCTCAATACGGCAAAACTTCTACCAAAGCGGAAACCCAATCAACCTGTGGGTAAAGAACTGGAAGCGAGGGGTTAGAAACACTTTGAATACTCCCATCCAAACAATTCTGGTGCCGCAAGGAGCAGAGCATCGGGCAGTTTGCCGAGGCTTACAAAGTGTGGTCAATCCCCCCACCGTCTTTTCCACGCCTGCCGGAGCGGCGATCGCGCCTTATTTGCGATCGCTACAAACCACAGGCTGTCTTTATAAAGGACAGCAGGTTTTGATGATGGGCTTATGCGGCGGCTTAACTACAAAACTGGCGATCAGTGATGCGGTGCTGTATGGCGATAGTTTTGCTTCTACACTCCACCCGTGCGATCGCGGTTTGACTACCCAAATCCAATCTTTGCTGAATGTGCAAATGGTTCACGGTGTGACGAGCGATCGCGTCATTGCCACCATTCACGATAAACAGCAGCTTGCCACCCAATTCAACGCTGATGTTGTGGATATGGAGAGTGCTACTGCTTTGGAGATTTTGAACGCGATCGGCGTTTCCACTGCCGTCTTGCGCGTCGTTAGCGATGATTGCCATCACAACATTCCCGATCTTAGCAACGCCTTTAATGCCGAAGGTTTCTTGCAAACGGGAGCATTAGCGATCGCCCTATTACGCCAACCGATCGCCGCCACCCATCTCATCCGTGGCTCCATGCACGGCTTGAAGATTTTACAAGACTTGACCCAAAAGCTATTTTCATAGCAATTCATCTGCACTATTCTGGATTGGTTCTACAGAATACAGTCGCCCTCACCAGGCTCCCCCCTTTTTAGACCAGTGCCTCACAGAATTTGTGTTAGTCCTTGGACGATAGAGAAGACACTTGCAGATTTGTTGCTTGCATCTTGACCTTGATGTGATCCGCAAGACGAATTGCCAGGGCTGCAATGGTCAGCGTGGGATTGGCATAGCCGCCCGTAGGAAACACAGAACTGCTCGCAATAAACAGATTAGAGACTCCATGCACCTTGCAATTGGCATCCACCACCCCTTGCCGAGGATCTTCATTCATGCGAGTACCGCCCATGTGATGGTGAAGACTTGCCAGCAATAGGTGGGGCAACCCCTTGTCCCCTTCAAGCTTCATTGTGCCGATGCCTGCTTTGGCAAACTCTTCGGTAAAAAGTTGCTGCGAACGTTGCACACTGCGAATATCGATGTCGTTCCACCGCCAATAGAGTTGAGGTTTACGGGCACCTAAGCGATCGCACGTTTGCCCCAGCGTGATCCGATTATTCGGATCGGGTGACTGCTCTGTAATATGCATCACTTCAAAGCAGTTGAATGCTTTGTCCAGGTTTGATTCGTTTACCCACCCACTCACATCAAACCCATATTTTGACCAAGAGGTTACAGCCTTGTTGCCCCAGGCATACTGCTTACGCCACTGATAATATAGGATGTCGTCAATCCCTTTAATACAGGTCGTTATCTGCGTCAGCGCATGGTCGGGAAGTCGCCGTTTTTTGAGGGCGTTGAGCAACACTTTAGTTGCCTCAACCGCTTCTGAACGATAGGCTTTGCCATCGGGAAACATCATTCGTAATAGATTCATGCGAAACAGGGCAGGGCGGGGAAAGATGGCAGTGTTGATGCCCAATAACTGCTGCTCTTGCCGATATTGCTCCGTTAACACAGGCTTGCCAATAACCATAGTGCCATTTTTCCAGTGAGCATCGTACAGCCTCAAGGCTTTAAATCCACGAGAGTTCTGAGGAATAAGCAACCCTGAACGAATCAGTGGGTGATCCATAAAGTAGCGACCTACGTTGTCATATTGGTTGCCCAGACCGCCCTGCTGATGTTGATCAGAGAGCAGCAACAATCGCACGTTTTCGACTGCGCCCATTGCCAACACGACAAGTTTGGCGGCTATCCGAAACTGGTTTCCTGCGATGGTTGCAACCTTTACTTGGTTTACGGTTTGAGCCAGTTGATCGGTTTCTAATTCAATGGCAGTGCTATAGGTCAGCATCTGAATATTCGGAGATTGCTCCAACTGCTGGCGATATTCATCTCTGAAAATATCGGAGGGACCAAATTGAAACATTTGGGTTGTGATGCGATCGCCCTCAAACGATATCTGGCGAGTGTTTTCACCTTCCCAAGTTGACACATTGTAGTCGTAGGGACCAGTCTGACACGCAACATGAGCGCGTTGATAGTAGGGATCAAGCTGCGATCTAGAAACCGCCCAACCGCTGTGGGG
>CASBQE010000324.1 GCA_949127665.1 Synechococcales cyanobacterium PMM_0083 | reverse complement strand
GTTGAGGTTGGCAGGGGTTTCCACGCGGGGCGTAACCGTGGGAATCAACTCGGCGCTGAGCGCCAAAATTTGGGTGAACTGGGTGGCGCTAAAGTTGTTGTCGCTCACCAGCACAATCGAGCGGCTGCCGTCGGGCAAAGTGGGACCAAATTCAATCCCTTCCACGTTGTCTAGCCCGGTAGACAATTTCAGATCATCCAGGTTTAGTACCAAGCGCTTTTGAACTGGTTGGATGGCTGCCCGGTTAGCGGCGCTGAGGCTGCTGAGGGATTGGATGGCGCTGATGTCGGTTGCGCCTTGGGTCGTAATTTCGTAGATTTTGATGGTGTTGCCAGTACCAGGAGCGCCTGTGGTAAAGGAGCGTTCCAATGCCAGCAGTGTGCCGCGATTGTCGATCGCCAGCAGGTCTACCAAGCCATTGGTGCTAAAGCTGCCAGCCACGGGAGGCGCGATCGCCACCTTATCCACTTCATACAGGTATTCTTTCTCTGGCTGACCTGCAAACAGGTTGAATTGGAGAATCCGAGCGGGACTGGTGCTGGTGGGGCTACTCAGCGCTCCATCCTGAATTAAGGCATTTTCCGTAGCAGTGAAAATGAACTTTTGATTGGGCGTAATCGTCAGGCTTTCAAATGCCAAGTTGTTTCGCACACCAGAAGTTTGGGTGTCGCCTGCATCCACAATGCCGTTGCCGTTGGTGTCTTGAATTTTGGGCAGAAATTTTTCGGGAATCAGGAGTGGACCCACTTCTTGCCCGGTTGCTAGGTTGAATTCCTTGATGAATGGATCGGTGACGCGGCTAGCTCCCAAATCGGGACGCACTTCTCCTTCCGATGAAATGAACAGTCTGCCGTTGTTGGTCAGCAGAATGTCTTCGGGGTCAAGGCTGAACCTGGCAAAGAAGTTGCCGTTGACATCCTTCAGGGGAGTGACGTTGGTGAAAGTTACGCCATTGGTGCTGAGCTTAGTCGGGTCGCCTGTGAAGGTGTAGAAGCGAGCCGGACCAGTATCGGAGCGATCGTCGGAGATAGCGTAGTACTGGTTCTTGGCAGCATCGTATTGCAAGCCAGACAAGCCGCCGAGAGGAACAGGAGTGCCATTAATCGTGCCGGCTACGCCCGTGGGAATGAAGCCCGTTTTGATGATGGTTTGACCCAAAAACTCAGGCTGGTCGAAAATTGATTTTCCGGCTTCCGTGGCACCCACTTTTATATCAACCCAGACGAGACTGTGATCTGATGCAGGGGTAGTGGCAGCACTTTGGCGATCGCCCACCAAACGAAACAGCGGATCAGTCGTCACAGGCCAAAACACTTTTGAATCGGCAATCTGCAAATCGCTGGAGGGCAACACATAATCGGTTCTCAGGTTGCCGGGGTTGAAGCCCGTATCGCCAAAATCCGCCGTGTCAAAGTTAGGATTGCTCCGATGCGTCAGGTTTTTGCCGCCATCCAAATTCGATTGTTCCTGTCCACCCAGGCTAGAAGGCGTGCTGTTGGTATTCAGGTTGGGATTCTGTAGCAGTTGCAGGATAGCGTTGTCGTAGCTGTCGCCATCGTTGGGGTCAGCGTTTTGGTCGCCCATGATCACAAAGCGAGATCCGGCTGCGATCGCCCCCGTCCTGCCCTGATCATCATAGATGTAGCCCCCTTTGCCAGCAGAAACATAGTCTGACCAGAAGCGAATTTCGTCATGGTTGCGCTTGCCGTTGCGGTCTTCCGGTCCATCAAACACAGGCGGGGTTGGGTGGCTGACCAACGCATGAACCACTTCGCCATCCACCAAAATCGGCACATCCCAATGGCTTTTGGAGGAGAGGCGGAGAATTGCTTGCTCTTCCTCAGAATAGAACCCATTTAGATTCTCGTTGACGGGCGTAGCGGGATTGTTGACCGTGGGATCATTTGTCAACAGATTACCGGGCATATCCTTCCACAAAAAGTTTTGGAAGGTGCGGACGTTAGCCGTGTCGATTGGATATTTGGACAGCACCAACATGCCAAACTGACCGGGAAACTGACCGAAGCCAAGAGAATCGTCGCCGTATCCAGGCGTTTCGGGAATGGTGACGATCGCGCCATTATTGTTCAGGTCAAAGCCACTGGCAATGCCTGTATTCGAGGGTGCAATGTAGGCGTAGGCATATTCCACAGGAGCCGCGCCGTTTTGGCTGACCGACAGATAGTTTTGCTGAAGCAAGCGCACAGGAGCCAGCGGATCGGCTGCCACATAGTCAAACTCGTTGATCAACAGCACATCGGGATTGGTGCGCTGAATTGTTTCGGCAACCGCTTTCGCTTGTGCATTGGCGGGTGTGGAAAGATCCTGAACTAATTGCCCCGCGCTATTGCGGTTTAAAGAAGCGTTGAACTGGGAAAAACGAATGGTAGTCGGCATAAAACTCTCACAAGTGATGGAATTGAACGGTCGTCGAAGGTGTGAAATTCACACAGAGGCTAGAGGTGAGAGAAAGAATAGTCGGGCGATTCCCGTAGGAAGCGTTTCACGAATCGCCCATACAAAACCAAGCGAGGGAAGACAGCGTGTCGTTCCCTCGCTCAATCAAGGCGCTAAACCGAGATGAAATCGGTTTGCGAGAGACTGCCAACGGAAACTCCCTGCAAAATCCCCAGGGTGTAGTTGACTCCGTTGCTAGTGGCGTTAACCAGCGCGTCATTTAGATTGTTTCCAGTGCCCTGAAGCAATCTAAGCTGCCCAAAGGAAAGACCACCCGGCAATCCAATCTTGTCTTCTCCATCGGTGAAGTCGGTGATGGTGCTAGTGCCAGCGAAGGAGTCAAGCACGAAAATATCTGAACCATTACCACCCGTCAGAGTATTGTTGCCTTGCCCACCAAACAACTTGTCATTGCCATTACCACCTAGCAAGATGTCATTGCCGCCGTTGCCAAATAGGGTGTCTTGTCCATTGCCGCCATTGAAGTTATCATCGCCGTCATTGCCAGTCAGGGTATCTTTTCCATTGCCGCCATTAGCAGTTCGACCCACTTGCAGCGTGACGATCGCCTGACTGGTGAGGCTGCCATCGCTCAAAGTGTATTTAAAGTTAGCAGTGCCACTAAAGCTAGAGCTGGGGGTAAATACGACGTTACCGCCGTTCAGGGCAATAGTGCCACCCACCACATCGCTAAATCCATTGGGGAGAATAGACAGGGTTGTGTTGGCATCGGGGTCAGTGTCGTTTGCTAGTAAGGTCGCGATCGAGATGAGCTTCGCCATACTCTGGTTAGCGGTAAAGCCGCCATCATTATTTGCGATCGGAGCTTCATTGACATTCGTAATTGCCAACGTAAAGTTGGCACTAGCATCAGGAGTGGTGCCAACGGATGCATCATCGACTGCAACGGTGACTGCATAGCTAAACTTGTCTTCAAAGTTGAGGCTGGTATTCGCCTTCAAGAACAGCGCACTGCCATCCAACTCAAAGAAGCTAGAATCTGCACCGCTAAGGCTGAGAACATTGGTGCCGAAGCTATCATCGTTAATGCTAACGGTGGCTACCTGAATGCCGATAGTCGTGCTGGTGTTTTCTGCCAAGCTGAGAGTGGTATTAGCAAAATTAACCGCAGTGGGAGCGGCATTGGGCTTCACTAGATTAAACCGCGCCAGAACGGGGTCGTGGTCGCTGATTTGATCTGCAAACTCGGAGTTAATGTGAACCACATCGAACCCATCTAACTTCGTCAACAGGCTGTTGCTGACCAAGATGTGATCCAGCACTTGAGCATTGCCCTCAAAGTTGTAGGTGTAGCGCTCGTTTTGCGGCAAGGTTTCGATTAAGGTGTTCAGCCCACCGCTTTCCAAAATAGTGACAGGGTTGGAAAATTCAAAGTCGTTGATGTCGCCTGCCACAATCACATTGGCGTTGGGATTGGGAGCGAGGATACCTTGAACGAAATCTCGAACGATGGTTGCCTGCTGGTTGCGCTGAGTTTCGCTGCTCAGAATAGGAGGCTGATTGGGACCAAATAGAGGCTGATCGCCGCCCTTAGAGTTGAAGTGGTTACCGATGACGGTCACTTCCTGCCCGTTGAATTGGAAGTTGCCAACGAGGGGTTTGCGGCTGCTGCGGAAAGCATCGCCATTGCTGAGGTCGGTGTCGGTTAAACGCTGCAAAGAGCCTTCCACAAAGCTGACCCGACTCGGATTAAACAAAAAGCCCACTCGGATGTTGCCGCCCGGTTCGCCGCCATCCTGATCATCTACAGGATTGAGTTGACGAAACTCGTAGGTGGTTCCACCTGCTGCCGCGATCGCGCTAATCAAGGTTTGGAAGGTAACATTAGCATCCACCACGCTGTCATTGGTGGCACCATTGTTATCTTGAATCTCTTCCAGGTTGAGAATATCAGGCGCTTTTAAGTTATTGACGATCGCACTTGCCAGAGCATTAAACTTCGTGGCTCCATCGCTTGGATCAAGGTTTTCCACGTTGAAGGTGGCAACCGTAAGCTGGTTCGCGCCCGCCGTCAAATTCGTCACTTCTCGCTGCAACCCGCCAGAAGTGACGGTGGGCAACGCTTGAGTATTCAGCAGCTTGAAGTTGCTAAAGCTGTAGTCGAGTACGCCGACGATCGCCCCGTTAAAGGTATCGCCCACATTCACTTGGGGTTCGCTGGAGATGAGCGCATCGTCAATGATGATCCGCTCTGGGTTAAAGTCGCCGGGTTGAATCACAATGCCCCCCCGTGCCGTGCGGGTGCCTGCGTTTGCGCCATTGTCTGCTAGCACCGGAATTTCGCCAAAGCTACTGGTTGGACCCACCGCGATCGCGTTGTTTACCTGCACCAACATACTTTCCAGGCTTTCGTAGAAGTCAATCCCGTCTTCCGCCGGGTCGAACACCGTGCCCGCATTTTCGACGTTGCCACCCACGGCATCATTGCTGATGATTTGGGTTGGAATCGCACGACCACCGTTGCCCAAAACCGTCGCAGCAGGTAGCGCGTTTCCACCAGAGAGTTTGGTTATCGTGGGGCTTGTCAGTTGAGTAAGGCTGAGATTATTGGTGCCGCCGGTGCCGCCGGGGCGGAACTCACTCACGGTGCCGTTGACCAAAATCGCATCGCCAACTGCCACAGCGGGTGCCGAACTGGTAAAGACGAAGATTGCCTCCGAGGTGGCATCATTGGTGTCGGGGTTAGGATCTTGCAGATAAAACCCGTTGGAGCGAATCGCCGTCACAATCCCTGGAACTGCTGTCACGGTTTGCCCCACTAGCGGCGATCTGTGGGCTGCCCCTTGAATGTCGTGGATGCGGGTGGTGCTGGGCGCGATGTCATTGTCATTAATGGTGACGGTGGCAGTGTTGCTGGAGCCTACGCTGTAGTTGACCGAAGTGCCCAGAGTGACGCTGACATTTTCAACCGCTTCGATGATGGTGTCGTCGATCGCGCTAATCCCAATAGTGACAGAGCTTTGCCCTGCTGGAATTTCAATTGAATTAGTGGCGAAACTGGCAGGGGTGAGGTAGTCATTGCCGCTGGTAGCGGTTCCGCCAGTTGTGAAGTTGACTGTGAGTGGGTTGGTCGTGTCACCAGTGCGGGAAATGGTGAACAGCCCAGAGATAGCGCTGCCTTCGGTAATGGAAGCAGGGTTGGCAGCGATCGCGACCGTTGGAGTGAGTGGAGGCGGGGTTGGTCTAGAATTTAGTGAAAAGTCATCGATCGCCAGACCATCATCTGAGCCAGTAGCATTGAAGTCTTGCCAACGGAACCAAAATGTGGCACCTACTGCAATATTCAACCCCGAAATGACTGTACTGAGGTTGGTACTGTTTGCGTTGCCGTCTAGCAAACCCACTGTACCTGTGGTAACGAGCGAACTGAAGTCTAAAGCATCTACATCAACCCAGGTGCCCGTTGTTAACGATGTAGCATTCAGACTGTATTGGAAATCGAGGCGATCGGCTCGCCCTAGGGTTCCTAAACGCCATTGCTCCCCGCGATAGCCAGTCGTAAGTGAAGTGATTGGGTTCCCAGATGTATTGGTAAAACTGGTGCCAAATAAGGGCGTAAGACTACCGGACAGTAAGCCGCCCAAAGCTCTCTCAGTGCTGCCAGCAGTACCAAAGCTGTAGGTGTCACCCGTGTTTCCACTTCCCGTACCAGCGGTATAAGTCGCATTGGCGTTCGTTCCGCTCTCTGCAAGTATCCATTCAGGAGGAAGGATAGTGCTATTTCCAGTGCTGACTAAGGTGTCAAAATTCTCAGAGTATGAACCAGTAAAATTTGTAGCCATTGGGTTGTTAGAGGATAAAGGTTGTGTGGGAATCAGAAGGAAAGGCAGAAGGATAGAATCTGCGATCGCTCATGTGACAATAAACTGATGTACTTAGGCACTTAGAGCAACACCATCCACAAAAAAGGTTGCCTCGCCCAGCCTTAGTAAAAGGTGGGGAACGGATTAAAATCTTTTGCTCAGGTAAAAAACATCTCTTAAACTTTGTCTGAAGACACCGACTGGTCTAGCCAGAGAGTCTTTGCCGTGATAGCAATCAGATAAATTTTGACGACCTAGAAATCATCAAATAGCATCCACAAATGCAAACGAACTAAAAGAACTCGCTAACTGACCTCAGAAAATTCACGGAATTAATAAGTGATTATTTAGCTACCGCTTACCATAAATCCCACAGAAACTTTAAGAACTCATCAACACAGCGTTAAAAGCCAGTGATTATACTGAATTTTTATAATTGCAAAAAGAGAAAAAAGAGCCGTAAGAAGATGAGAGGAAAGACTTGTTGTAAGATCTTTGAATTACAGGCTTTCATCAGATGATTTGATACTGCTCACAAAATAAAGCTAGTCAATAGATGGATGAGCATCTGCAAGTCGCTCTATAAAACTAGTAGGCTGATCGCTTAAGTGGATTACTAGCACCATAAACAGGAGTGATTGAACCCATGGATATCAAACTGGTCTTAGTGGTCTTAACTGTATTTTTTACCATTGCATGTTTATTTTTTGGCACAAAAAACGGCTTTTATGATTCGGATGATTATCATGGCAATGGCTCAGCCCACTAGATATTTAATTGCTTTTTACGACGGTGAATCAAGCAATTAAGTAGAAGCAGCGATTTCCGGAGGGAGTCCTGCGGAGAGCTTCGCTAACGTTTCACGAATCGCCCCCATGGAGATACAAAACAAACGTGATTAAGTTGGAATGTCTAACTTATGGGGTAGGTCATGCAGGCGAAGGAGTCTGCCTGCTGCTGCGGATTGGCACCTACCGCATTTTGCTAGATTGTGGCTTGTCAGATCTGTCACCTTTACTTGAGCAAACAGGCAAGCCTCCGGCTGACTTGGTGCTGTGCAGTCACGCCCACGCCGACCATGCACGGGGATTGTTAGAACTACATCAAGCGTTTCCCCAACTGCCCATTTATGCGAGCGAGGTGACCACTCAGCTACTGCGGCTAAACTGGCTCGACCAATCTGAAAATGAACTGCCGCAGTTTTGTCATGCTTTGCCTTGGCGCACCCCGATCGAATTTTTAGATGGACTCACCGCTGAAATCTATCCATCGGGGCATTTGCCAGGAGCGGCTGCGATTCTGCTCTCCTACACCGCGCCACCTGAAAATACTCCGCCTGAAAAAAGCGCCCCATCTCGTTCTTATACGGTGCTATATACGGGAGATTTTTTCTTGTCAAACACTCGTTTGGTGGAAGGACTCCCATTAGAAGAATTGCGGGGGCTTCAGCCTAACGTGTTGATTGTGGAAGGCAGCTATGGGACGGCGCGTCATCCTCATCGTCGTCATCAAGAAAATCATCTTGCTGAGCGAATCGACCAGGCGATCGCCCACCAAAAATCGATTCTGTTGCCCACATCCTTAGGGTTGGGGCAAGAGTTGCTGCTGCTGCTGCGGAGTCATCATTATTTCACGGGGCGAGATATTGATATTTGGGTCGATGGAGCCGTTGCAGATGGCTGTGATGCCTATTTAGAAATCTTGCCTCATTTGCCTACCTCAGTCCAAAATTTTGCCCGCCATCAACCCCTGTTTTGGGATGAACGGGTGCGCCCCCGTGTGCGCCGACTCACTTCAGAAGACCGCGCTAATCTAGGACAATCTCCCTGCATTGTAGTGACGGATGAAACAGCAGATTTGCATCAGTATTATCATGCCAACCCAGGAACATGGTTGATGTTGTTGCCCTGGGAAGCGGATTGTCAAGTAATCGATAGCGAAGTAGAGTCGCCTGCTGCTTTGGCAACCGAAACCTACTTGCTGGCACAACATTGTGATGGCACTGGAACCACCCAACTGATTCACAACCTCCGCCCTCAGCATGTGATGTTTATGCATGGTTCAGCGGCTTACTTATCAGACTTAACCGGCTTAGATGAATTACATAATCGGTATCATCTCCATTCGCCTGCTAGCGGCACCAGGGTAGAACTGCCGATTGGTGAAACCTTTTTGCAGCCTGCCCCTCCCGATACAGGCTATGAAGGAGAACTGACTGAACTGGATGCCGTGGTGATGATTACTTTACCGAAGGCGATCGCGGCTGATCCACGGTGGCGAGGTTTGGCAGACACCGGCTTAATCGAAGCCCGCTGGCACGGCGATGAACTGGTGTTGCGCGGCTTGCCCCAACGAGAACTGTTGCGCCCCCCAGAGAGCGATCGCTTAATGGATTGGATGGATGCCAACTCTCCCTTGCGAAGCTGCTGTGGCAACTGCCGCCACTATCGCAGTCAGCGCTGCTGGAACGATGCTTCGCCTCTGTTTGAGTTCAAAGTCACGCCGGAGGGATTTTGTCCTGTATTTGAGTCGGTGCAAATTGGAGAGCAGGATGCTGAACCGTAAATTAATCAACTCATGGGTAATAGACTTATGAACAACTCCGCTAACTGGGCTGAAATTCGATACGATGAATTAATACGGAACGAGTCCGACCTTTTTATTAAAGCTGTGAGTGCCATCCATGACTGCTGAGGTTTTGGTAGAAAAAAAGAAATTAGCGAAGCCGCCCCTAGAGATTTATCAGTTGGGCGATCGCGTGCTGCGTACCCCTGCTAAACGAATCGCTAAGGTGGATGCAGAGATTAAGCAACTGATTCGAGAAATGTTGCAGACGATGTATAGTGCCGATGGCATTGGGCTAGCTGCGCCTCAAGTTGGGGTGCATAAGCAACTCGTCGTGGTGGATTGTGAGCCGGATGAAGCCACAAAGCCACCGCTGATTTTGATCAATCCGACGCTGACCAAAGCGAGTCAAGAGATTGTGGTGAACCAGGAAGGGTGCCTCAGCATTCCCAATGTTTATCTAGATGTCAAACGCCCCACTGAGATCGAAGTGTCTTACAAAGACGAAAACGGTCGTCCTCAGCGACTAGCGGCAACCGGATTGCTGGCATGTTGCATTCAACACGAAATTGATCACCTAAACGGTGTTTTGTTTGTTGATCGCGTGGCGAATGTTTTGGAGTTAAATCAAGAGCTTATGAAGCATGGCTTTTCGGCAAGGGCTGTTAAACCGGTAAGCTGAGATGGGGATAACTCACAAACGGTTTGATTCTATCCAAACTGTTTAAAATTTTCATGTAGTCAGTCTGATTTTTAGCCCATTGTGATGTTTCGGGATTAGTCTATAGTGACTCCAAAAAGCGGCATACTTCTAGCAGGTTCTTGCATTACGGCGATCGCGGCGGTTGGCTCAGTTTTCGAGTTATCCTCTGGCGAACCCGAACTGGGCAGTTTGGTGACTGGAATTATTTTAGCGTTGAGTATTCCGTTAACGATTGTCTGTTTTCTAGCAGCCGTTCGAGATACTAGAGCCAGTCAAAAATAAACTCCAATCCTGCTGGGTGCGCTGTTTTTTGGAATAAACCCATTACCTCGGCACACTTGCCTCACAATGTCGGGCTTTACAATGTCGGGCTTTACAATGTCGGGCACTCAATACATTGCATTTCTTCGATTGCTTTCTGGCAGAAGTAATCCAGAGCGCAGGCAACCCCATTATCTGTTGTCTGTTTCTGAGCCGATGGCAATTGGGCGCGACCTGCGCTGCGAAATTGCACTGGATGCATCTTTATATGGCTCAGTCTCTCGACGACATGCAGAAATTTTGCCCATTCTGGGGTTTGAATCGCCTCAGGGGGAGCGATTTTGGCAAGTTTGTGACCTGAATAGCAGCAATGGCACATTTGTGAATGGCGATCGCTTGCAAGGCTGCCAGGTTTTGCAGGTCGGCGATCGCATCATGCTGGGGCAGAACGGTCCAGAGCTATTGTTTGAATATCAACCTCAAGATGAAGGGCAACCGCTAGACAATTTTGGCGTGGCGCTAGGCACATTTCCACCCGCTCTCGACCCAACGCTACCGCCACCTAAAAACCGCGTTAAGCAAGAAGATGTGAGTTTGACTCAGCTCTTTCCGATCCTGTCTACTGGGCGTGAACTGACTCAAAAAGCTTATTTGGTGCCTGCGGTTGTCACCATTATGTTTGTCGTGCTGTTGTTTTTGGCGATCGGCAATCCGGCTATGTTTAACCTACTGCTGGCAGCATATCTGGCGATCGCGGCGTTATATTTCATCTATCAGCTTTGCGGCAAGCAAAAACCCTGGTGGCTGTTGATGGCTGTGGCAACCATCACTGCGCTGATTTTGCTCAGTCCTATCTTGGATTTATTCACCTTAGTATTTCATCACTTCTTGCCCGGTGACTTATCTAGCACGAATGCCGCGACCAATTTTTGGGTGCTGCTGGTGAAAATGTTTTTTGGCGCAGGGCTGATGGAGGAATTGCTTAAAGCACTGCCCGTATTCATCGCCTTGGGGCTGGGTGTGCGGCTGCGATCGCCTTTGCGATCGCGTGTTGGCGTATGGGAACCACTAGATGGAATTTTGCTAGGCGCGGCTTCTGCCGTGGGATTCAGCCTGATGGAAACATTGGGAGTTTACGTTCCCGCGACCTATAAGTCATCTCTTTTGGGAGGACAAGAAGCCGCCCAATTGGCAGGGCTACAGCTTCTCATTCCCAGAGTCTTAGGTTTGGTCGCCGGACACATGGCTTACAGCGGCTACTTTGGCTACTTCATTGGGCTAAGTGTGCTGCGTTTTCGGCAGCGCTGGCTGATTTTGGGCGTTGGGCTATGCACCGCTGCTGGCTTGCACACGCTCTGGAATGCCGCAGGAATGCTGAGTCCGGTGTTTCTAGCCTTTGTCGGTGTGCTGTCCTACGCATTTCTGGGTGCCGCGATTCTCAAAGCACGATCGCTTTCCCCCACGAGATCGCAAAACTTCGCCACCCGCTTGCGATGATCTTAGCGATCGACTAACTCCTGTACCGCTTCTACAGATAAGTTCAATGTTTCAGCGACCTGGTTAATCGTTAGCCCCAAACCCATGAGTCGGGCGATCGCCCTTTTCAAACTTTGCTCTGCTTCTTGCCGCGCCAGTTCCGCTTCTTGCCGTGCCAGTTCTGCTGCTTGCTGGGCTAGTTCCGCTTCTTGTTGCGCCAGTTCCGCTTCCTGACGTGCCCACTCAGTTTCTAAAGGAGTTAGCAGTTTTTTTCCGGTCGTTGGATTGTAGAAGCGCAGTTCGCCATTCAAAAGTCGCAGGTCTAGTCCTAACACTTCGCTATGAATCGAGACACTCCCATCCGGCAATAATTGGGCTGGAATGGGCTGATACGTTCCCTCTACTAACTGCGCCCCTTTTAGGGCTGGCTGCAAATAATCTCCAGTCGGATCATACTGAAAATACTCTGATACTCCCATCCGGCTGTATTTTTCACGTTTCTCCACTTCATC
>CASBQE010000323.1 GCA_949127665.1 Synechococcales cyanobacterium PMM_0083 | reverse complement strand
CCCACCATCGCTTTGACAAAGTGAGTGCGAGGATCGACTGCAACTAAAGCCATTTGATCGGCATAAACGCCCTGAGCAATCAGCGACTCATGTCCTTCCTTAACAACCTGTTCCGCCATCCGCTGAAAGTCGGTGTCAATGGTGGTTTGAACCCGCATCCCGCCCTTTAACACCGCCTCTCGCCCAAAGCGCTTGGTTAGTTCTTGCACCGCCGCTTCGGTAACGTAAGGCGACTGACTGGTTTGAAACGAGGTGATCTTGCCAAGCTTAATCGGCTGTTTCTTGGCGGTTTGAGCTTCTTCAAGCGTGATCCATTTCAGATTCACCATGCGGTTTAACACTTCTTGCTGTCGCTGTTTTGCCCCTTTTAAGTTCACGAATGGACTGAGAGTTTCGGGAGACTGAATCAGCCCTGCCATTAGAGCAGATTCTGCCAAGGTTAGATTGGCGACCGATTTGCCAAAGTAACTTTGCGCGGCTGTTTGTGCGCCATAGGTGTTGTGCCCCCAATACACTTGGTTGAGATACATTTCCAAAATTTGGTCTTTGGTGAAAATCTGCTCGACTCGCAGCGACAAAACCGATTCAGCTAACTTGCGGCTGAACGCACGTTTGGGAGTAAGGAATAGATTTTTGACAAGCTGCATTGTCAGAGTGGAACCGCCTTCTACCGTTCTGCCTTCTATCCAGTTGGCGCGGGTCGCACGGGCAAGTGCCCCGGCGTTCACGCCATGATGCTGATAGAAATAGCTGTCTTCGATCGCCATCACTGCCCGTTTGAGGTGGGGCGACATCTTATCTAAGGGCACGACTTCTCGGTTTGCTTCGCCGTGCAAACTTGCCAGCAGTTTCCCTTTAACATCATAAATATGCGTGGTTTCTGTGGGCGCATAAGTTCGCAGTACCCGCACATCGGGCAAGTTGCGAAAGCTAATTGCCAAGCCCACCAGCCCACCTGCCACCACAGAACTGGTCAACATAGTGACCCCTAACAGTGTGCCGCCAGTAAATTTGCTAACGGTGCTAATAAACTGAAAAAATGGTTCTTTATGAGTATTGGGCTTCTGCTGAAGAGTGTTAGACGACACGGCGACAATTTCCTGAGTAAGCAGTGAAAGCTGATATTCTATCTGGTCTAGCTGATTTGAACTGAAATCTTTAGGTTAGCGTTTACTTTTGTATGAAACAAAGAGGTTGATAACTCTGATGATCAGCATACCTTAGAGAAATAAAAAACTCAGGCTGCCTAGAAATAGAAGGAAACGAAGTTAGGGTAAGATCAGTCAGTCGATGCGGTTTGAATAAAAAGATAAAATCATGGGCTGCAAAGGGCGATCGCCTGAATTATAGCGAGGTTCTTTTGCCGAAATATAGATATAGCCTGTGAGGCGTTGCTGAATGATGGTATGAAACGGTTTGGGTAGGGGTAGGTCTTGTGCCTACCCAGTAGACAATTAAGGGCAACCACAAGGGATTGCCCCTACGAAATTCATATCTAGGTTCAGCAACGCCGCCTGTGACTGTAGGAGACTTTATTAGTAATTTCATGAATGATTCATTGTTGGGCACCAATCAGTTGGGCACTAATCAATTGACCTGGTTACAGCGCGGCACCAGCGAGATTTTTCCTGATCAGCCATCCTCCAGTTCTGTGGATGATAATTTACATCAGCGCTTAGCCAGGAGTGATACTCCCCTGCGGATCAAGTTTGGGATTGATCCGACCGGAACCGATGTGCATTTGGGGCACAGCATCGTCTTTCGGAAATTGCGCGCTTTTCAGGATGCAGGACACATTGCCGTTTTGATTATTGGTGACTTTACTGCCCAAATTGGCGACCCCACGGGCAAATCGGAAGTGCGCCGCCAGTTGACCGAAGCAGATGTGGCGGCGAATGCCAAAACCTATTTGGATCAAGTTCGTCCCATTTTGGATTTTGATACGCCTGGTCGCTTGGAAATTCGCCATAACTCTGAGTGGCTGTCTACGCTGGACTTATCCAAGATTTTGTCCCTGTTGACCACGATGACCGTGGGGCAGATGTTGGCAAAAGAAGGCTTTGCCGATCGCTATGACAAGGGCAACCCGATCTTCTTGCATGAGTTTCTCTATCCATTGATGCAGGGTTACGATTCTGTTGCCGTGCAAGCCGATGTGGAGTTAGGCGGCACCGACCAAAAGTTCAACATTGCCGTTGGGCGCGATTTGCAGCGGCATTTTGGGTTGCGTCCGCAGTTTGGCTTGCTGCTGCCGATTTTGGTGGGTACAGACGGCACCCAAAAAATGTCGAAATCTTTGGACAACTATGTGGCGCTGTCGGAAGATCCGCTGACGATGTATTCCAAACTAGAGAAAACTCCAGATGCAGTGCTAAAGCAATATTTTGAGCTTTTAACTAACCTGCCTTTGGATCAACTGCCCGAAAATCCGCGTGAGTGTCAAAAGCTGCTGGCGCTAGATGTGGTCACCCAATATCACGGTCGCGATGCGGCACTTCAGGCACAGTCAGCCGCGATCGCCTTAGTGCAAGGTAGCGGCAAAACTCAGCAGACTGTGGTGCCTGAGTTTTCACTCGCCGGGGTCGAGTTTCCTGCCAAGATTTTTTACATCGTCAGTGCGAGTGGTTTATGCAAAAGCAGTTCCGATGCTCGTCGCCAAATTCAAGGGGGGGCAGTTAAGTTAGACGGCGATCGCGTTGACCAGGTGGATATGATTTTTGAATCGGCGGCAGCTTTAGTAGGGCGAACATTGAGCGTGGGCACCAAGCGGTTTGTGCGGTTGGTGGCTTGATTATTGAGTGAGTCAGACGACAAGTTAAGGGTTTCAGCGACGTATGGATGTTTTTAGTTTGAAGCGAGGTTTAGGGGCGATCGCGATCGCCCTGGCTCTAGCAGGCTGTAGTGCCAGCAAAGCTTCTCAATGTAGTAAGCTGTCCGATTCCGTGAATAAAATGCGTCCCCTAGCTGGCAAATTTCAGGAAGAGGGCAAAACCTACGAAACTGCTGTCAGATCCGCCGCGACCAAAAATGACTTCAACGCTTTCAAAGCGGCTTCTGCCACTGCTGCCACTGCCTTTAACCGTTCAATTGCTGATCTGGATGGCTTAATCAAAGAAATTGACGCGATCGACCTCAAAGATGAAACCTTACTCTCCCTCAAAAAGCGCTATCTACAAAACACGATCGCCATGAACAGCGCCTTTAAAGACAACAGCAGCGCGTTGACGCTCTTTAGCACCATTGAAAGTTCGCCCCAAGGGTTAAAAGATCAACAAAAAGCCGCCACTGATTTAACCCGATCCGCTACTACCATTCAAACGTTGGTGATAGAAGAAGGTCGCTTGGTGGCAGATTTTAACAATTACTGTGTGGAGCAAAAGTAGGTGAAACAGCACGAGCCGCCGAATCAAAATCCGAAAACGCTCGAACATCAAGCATGATTATTTCATTTGTTGCAATTCATCTAGTTTTTTCAGCACTTCTGCACTGTGGATCACCGGACGTACGGCTGTGAAGGTGGTTCGCAAAACTCCATTTGGATCGATGATGTAAGTGTTTCGCAACGACATCGGTGCTAGCCAAGCGCCATAGACTTTGCTGACCGATCCATCTTCATCGGCTAATAGTGGAAACTTCAGCCCCTCAGAATCGCAAAACTCGGCGTGGGAATCGACGGAATCAACGCTAATTCCTAAAATCTGCGTGTTCTTGTCGATATATTTAGGCAGGTCTGCTTGAAATCGCTGAGCTTCTAAAGTGCAACCTGATGTGAAATCTTTGGGGTAGAAGTAAGCTACAACCCATTTGCCGCGATAGTCTGTGAGGGAAATGGCGCGATCGCCTACATTACTGGGCAACAGAAATTCTGGAGCAGGCTGGTTAAGGGTCGGCAAGGGACCACCCAAAGCATAAGCAGCGCTTGCAGGACTCAAAACCATCACCATTGCGAAGCACAAAGCTAAAACCGAAGAGAACAGCGATCGCACCATTTTTAGACTACCCAAGCCACTACTTAACATAAGTTTATCGGGTGGTTGAGCAATTTTGATGACTCAGCCCAAGTTTTAATCAGTTTTTCCAAAGCGCATTTGAGTCAGCTTTTTTTGAGCTTCTGGATCAAGACAATTCGCTAAAAAACGCCCAGTACTCTTCTGAGTAGGCTTCTTCTTTCCTTTTACCTGAATGAATACTGAATTTACATCTAAGGCAAGCTGTTCCACAGAGATACATTCTGCGCCGTAGCCTACAACAGTTAGCCGCTGTGCGCGATCGGAGGTTGCCACAATCAAGCGCTGATGAAACTTGCGAACATCCGTCCGAAAGGCAGCACAGGCTTTTTCAATGAAAGTATCTGCGGTTTGCCCAAAGTCGGTATAGCAAACTGCAAGGTTGCTAGTGATGACTTCACGAGTGCTAGGAATATCTCGGTATTGAGCATCGAATACAATCCGGGTGTCGAAATCTTGATAGGCGCTGTAGTTTGCTAAGACTTCAATGAGTTGCCGCCGCGCATCTTCCAGACCATCGCGATCGCGCACCTGCTTTAGGTCAGCCCAACTGCCGACTACGTTGTAGCCGTCGACCAATAAAATCGCCAGCGATGTAGAGCGCGGCATGGCATCAAGTAAAAGCCTGATTAGGTTTGCTGAATGTGCCCTTAGTCTATCGCAATCCTTAACAGTTTTATCCAGTGTTCAGTGTCCGCAGACAGAAGATTTTAAGTTTCGTCATTAGGAAGCTGCATCATGCGATCGCGCAGTCGTTGGGGATTGCCATGATCAATCACTTTGCCGCCTTCTAGCAGAAATGCGCCATCGCAATAGTCGAGTTCATCGAGGCGATGGGTGACCCAAAGGGCGGTCAACCCCCGCTCTTTGACTAAACGCTGCACTTGGGCAACTAAGTCGCGTTGGCTGTCAAGGTCAAGTAGGGCAGTCGGTTCGTCAAATAGCACCACGTCACATTGACGGGCGATTGTGCCGGCGATCGCCACTCGCTGCTTTTGCCCACCGCTGAGGGCATAAATCGGGCGTTGGATCAAAGGCTGCAAGTTTACGGCAGTCAAGGCATCGTTGACTCGTCGCCTGACTTCACCAGCGGTTAAGTGTTCTGAGGCTAAGCCAAAGGCAACATCCGCGCCCACACTGGGCATCACCAGTTGATGATCGGGATTTTGAAAAACAAACCCAAGTTTGGGCAAAGGCTTGATCGACCCCGATTCAGGTTGCAGTAACCCTGCCAATAGTTTTAATAGGGTTGATTTGCCGCTGCCGTTAGTGCCCAACAGCATCCAAAATTCGCCCTTTGGAACATCCAAGCAGCAGCCATCTAAAACAGTGCCGCCTGTTTGCCAGCGAAAATGAAGATCTTGAACCTGAATCGCGATAGCGCTTCGCGCGACGAAGTCGTTCGCATCATTGGTCGGGGCGATCGTCGTCATCCTGCCGCTGCAAAGCTAAAGCCTGGTGCCTTGCCAGAAGCGGTTGCAGTGCCCGATTTTTCATATAGCTGCACGGCTGTAATTTCGCTGCTCACAATGCTAATTTTCTTGCCGGTTTGGTGTTCACAAACTAGCTCAATTAGGCGTTGTTCCCCTGATTTCATGGCTTCGATTACTTGCTGATAAGACGCTTCTGCATCTTCCGCAGTTTTGCGCTGCACCGACAGTGTAATCGGCGTACTCTTCAACGTGACATCAATAATAAACATTTAGCGTATCCGTACAAGAACCAAATTACTCAACCTAGACTAGTATCGCAAATCTCGCCCCATCTGTGCCGACACACCGAGAAACCGGGCAAGATGTTAAAGTCTGAGAAAAGCATTCTCTTTGGATCACCTTCACCCAATCATTCCTATGTTAGAGCGTCCAATGGATCAAGCCAGTGTATTTTCAGATCGCCCCCTATCCGACAGCGATCGCGATGACAATAGCCTGTCCCCTTCAGCAAAGGCATCATTGCATACTGTGTCCAATCCGCTGGCATACACCGATTCCTTCGTGCGGCGGCACATTGGTTTAGACGACGCTGACGTATCTAAAATGCTAGCGCTACTGGGTTTCACTGATTTAGAAGGATTGATTAGCGCAACGGTGCCCCAATCCATTCGCCTTAAAGCTCCCCTCAAGCTAGAAGCCGAAAAAGGGGAATATGAACTGTTGCAAGAGCTAAAAGAAATTGCCCTAGAAAATCAGGTCTTCCGCTCTTTCATTGGTATGGGTTATCACAACTGCATCACTCCACCCGTGATTCAGCGCAACATTTTAGAAAATCCTGGTTGGTATACGCAATACACGCCCTACCAGCCCGAAATTGCCCAAGGACGGTTGGAAGCATTGCTCAATTTTCAGACGATGGTGACCGATTTGACTGGGCTACAAATTGCAAACGCTTCCCTGCTGGATGAAGGCACCGCAGCCGCAGAAGCGATGTCGATGAGCTATGGACTCTGCAAAACCGATGCCAAAACGTTTTGGGTCTCTCAAGCCTGCCATCCTCAAACGATCGCCGTGGTGCATACTCGCGCCAAAGCGTTAGGAATTGAGGTGATCATCGGCGATCATGAAACTTGCTCATTCGACCAGCCGATTTTTGGCGCATTGCTGCAATATCCCGCCACAGACGGCACGGTTTTTGACTATCACGAGTTTTGCGATCGCGCCCACACTGCAAAAGCTTTAGTCATCGTTGCTGCCGATTTGCTTAGCCTCACTTTGCTTAAGCCCCCCGGTGAATTTGGAGCGGATATTGCGATCGGCAATACCCAACGCTTCGGCGTGCCTCTAGGCTATGGCGGACCTCACGCTGCATACTTCGCTACCAAGGAAGCCTTCAAACGCCAACTGCCCGGTCGCTTAGTCGGCGTTTCCAAAGATGTGCAGGGTCAACCTGCCCTGCGTCTAGCGCTACAAACTCGTGAACAGCATATTCGACGCGACAAAGCCACCAGCAACATCTGCACGGCTCAAGTGCTGCTGGCAATCATGGCAGGAATGTATGCGGTCTACCACGGTTCTGAAGGGCTGCGAAACATTGGGGCACGGGTTCACCACCTGACGATATTGCTAGCAGAGGGTTTGAAGCGATTGGGCTACACGCTGGGTTCGGTCGCTTACTTTGATACCCTGCGGGTTGATGTGGGTAAAAACCGGATCAAAGCTGTCATCGGTCGCGCCCACTCTCATCACATCAATCTGCGGCAACTGGATGACCAGAGCATTGGTGTTTCCATAGATGAAACCGTTTCTACCGACGATCTGCTTGCCCTCTTCCAAATCTTTGCCGGGGAGCAGGGCGTTCACTTTACGCCAGAGGATCTCTTCCATTCCTCGTCACTTCATGCCGTTGTTCCTGCCGCACTCCAGCGGACGACACCCTATCTCACTCACCCTGTTTTCAATTCCTATCAGTCTGAAACTGAGTTGCTGCGGTATATGTATCGCTTGCAAACCAAGGATTTATCCCTGGCAACGGCAATGATTCCCCTGGGATCTTGCACCATGAAGCTGAACGCCACCTCGGAAATGTTGCCCGTGACCTGGGCAGAATTTGGGCAAATTCATCCGTTTGCGCCAACGGATCAAACGCGGGGCTACCAAATATTATTTGACCAGCTAGAACACTGGCTGGCAGAGATCACGGGCTTTGCGGGTATTTCACTTCAGCCCAACGCGGGTTCTCAGGGCGAATATGCGGGCTTGCTGGTGATTCGGCAGTACCACGAATCGCGGGACGAAGGACATCGTAACGTCTGCTTGATTCCTACATCGGCGCATGGCACTAATCCTGCGAGTGCAGTCATGGCAGGCATGAAAGTGGTGCCTGTAGCGTGCGACTCCGATGGCAACATCGACATTGCTGATCTCAAGGCGAAAGCTGAGCAACATCAAGCAACACTCTCAGCGCTGATGGTGACGTACCCTTCGACTCATGGCGTGTTTGAGGAGGGCATTCAGGAAATCTGCGCGATCGCCCATGCTAACGGCGGTCAGGTTTACATGGATGGTGCTAATTTGAACGCGCAAGTGGGCATCTGTCGTCCGGGTGATTTTGGTGCCGATGTTTGCCACTTGAATCTACACAAAACCTTCTGCATCCCCCACGGCGGCGGCGGTCCGGGTATGGGTCCCATTGGCGTGGCAAAACATCTAGTACCGTTTTTGCCGAATCATCCAATCGTGCAGGTAGGCGGCAAACAGGGCATTGGTGCAGTTTCCGCCGCACCGTGGGGTAGTCCGAGCATTCTGCCGATCTCCTGGGTTTATATTGCGGCAATGGGGGCGGAAGGATTGACCAAAGCCACACAGGTCGCCATTTTGAGCGCCAACTACATTGCCAAGCGCCTCGAAGGACACTATTCAGTTCTATACAAGGGCAAACAAGGTTTAGTCGCTCACGAATGCATTCTTGACCTGCGCCAGTTTAAGAAAACAGCGGATATCGATGTCGATGATATTGCGAAACGGCTGATTGACTATGGCTTTCACCCGCCGACAGTATCATGGCCTGTGGCAGGGACGATTATGGTGGAACCGACGGAAAGCGAATCGAAGACAGAGATCGATCGCTTCTGTGATGCGATGATCGCGATTCGTGAGGAAATCCGCGCCATTGAAAACGGCAGCAGCGATCGCCAAAATAATCTGCTGAAAAATGCACCCCACACCGCGATCGCCCTAACTGAAGAGTGGAACCATCCCTACTCGCGTCAACAGGCAGTTTACCCGACCCAATGGACGCGGCAGCACAAGTTTTGGGCAGCCGTCGGGCGGATTGATCAGGCATACGGCGATCGCAACCTAGTTTGCACCTGTCCACCGATGGAAGCCTATCAATGACACTCACGCTCAGTTTGCGACAATTTTGCGGCAATGAATATAAACAGTTAAAGTGGCGGCTAGGATAAGATGAGCGATCGCCTAGGCGATTTGCCGCACAAAAGTATCTTTGCTAAAGTCTTGCAGCCAGTCAGCCACCGCAACCGCAGGCATTGGGCGAGACAATAAGTAGCCTTGAGCATAGTCACAGTTTAGCGATCGCAGCGCTTCTAGTTGCGCTTGGGTTTCGACCCCTTCAGCCACTACTTCTAACCCCAACGTGTCTGCTAGGGTAATGATTGTCCGCACAATGCTGTGATTTTTTTCATCCTCTAACATGCGGTTGATAAACAATTGGTCAATTTTCAGAATATCAATGGGCAAACGATGGAGATACGCCAGCGAGGAATAGCCCGTACCAAAATCATCAATGCAGATTGGCACTTGGTTCTGCTGAAGCTGATCTAAGACAGCGATCGCCAACTTTGCATTTTTCATCAAAACACTTTCCGTAATTTCTAGCTTAAGCTGCACTTTATTTAGGTCGAAGCATCGACAAAGGTGCTCAATCTCATCAACCAGTTCCGGCTGAGTCAGTTGAATGCCAGACAAATTTACCGCCAAGCTCAGGGGCAAAAAGCACTCAAGTTGATCTTGCCAACGCTCTAGCTGACTGCACGCTTCTGTAAGCACCCACTGCCCTATCGCCGAAATTAGCCCGGTTTGCTCTGCTAGAGGAATGAATTCTGCTGGCGAAACCCAGCCTTTTGTCGGGTGCTGCCAGCGGATGAGGGCTTCAAAACCGGTGGTGCGATTTGTTTTGAGGCAAACAATGGGCTGGTAGTACAGTTGAAACTGCTTGAACTGAATTGCCTGCTGCAAATCGGCTTCTAGCTGGAGGCGATCGAGTTCTTCGGTTTGCATCCGCGCATCAAACAAGACTGTTTGCCCTACTCCTTGCCGTTTTGCGTTGTGACACGCCACATCGGCGGCGCGCAGAAAATCTTGAGCGCGATCATAACCAATCGTGCGATCGACAATGCCAACGCTGGCAGAAGAGCGAATTAATGAGTCGTTTAGCACAAAAGGCAAATGCAGCACTTGCCAGACGTAGCCAGAACGCTGTTCTGCCTCGTTGGAGTTTGGCAAATGGCGTAACAACAGGGCAAAAGAGTCTTCGCCAATCCGGGCAACGCTGTCGTAGGGCAGCAAGCAGCTTTCTAACCTACGAGCCACCTCTTGTAAAAATTGATGCCCTTTTTCATGACCAAAGCCATATTTGAGGCTTTGATATCGATCCATATCCAGCACAAACACGGCAAACAGTTCGGAAGTGTGGCGAGATTGTTTAATGCATTCTTGCAGGCACTCTAAAAATAATGTGCGGTTGGGCAAGTCGGTGAGGTCGTCGTAAAAGGCGAGGCGTTCAACTCGCTTGAGGGCTTGATGACGCTCTTGGCGAACCTGACAATCTTTTAACTCGCGGGCGATCGCGGGCAGTAACCTTGCTAATTTCCCTTTCAAGATGTAGTCGTGAACTCCCGCCTTCATTGCCTTCACCGCAGTCTCTTCGCCAATAGAGCCAGAGACAATAATGAATGGAATATCAAGCTCGTACTCTTTGACCAATTCCAGTGCTTCTAACGCATTAAAAGATGGCATGGAGTAATCTACCAAAATTAGATCCCACGATTGAGCTTGGAGCGCCCGACGCAGGGCGATCGCCGTATCGACCTGTTGATGGGTAACTTGATAGCCACTTGTTTCAAGCTCCAAAACCAACAGTTCTGCATCATCGGCATTATCTTCAACTAGCAGCACCCGAAGCGAATGATTCATATCGTTAAAAGACATAGAGTTTATTGGGTGGGGGTTTATCGAGTGGGAGGAGGAGTGTTGAGAGCCAGCCAATACATGCCCAGTTGTTGAAGAACCTGGAGAAAGCGATCGTAATCTATAGGTTTTTGAATGTAGCTGTTACAACCTAAATGATAGCTTTCTAATAAATCTTGCTGTTCAGTGGAAGTAGTCAAAATCACGACTGGCAGGTGCTGAGTGCGGGGGGCGGCGCGGAGTTGTTGCAACACTTCTAAGCCACTTAAGCGAGGCAATTGAATATCCAGCAGAATCAAAGCTGGCAAGTTAGCCGTGGAGCGATCAGCATGGGTTCCGGTGGCAAACAGATACTCTAGGGCTTCAACTCCATCGCGGGCAACTGCCACCTGCGCCGAGAGTTCACTTTGTTCAAAGGCTAGCAACGTCAACTCTTCATCATCTTGATTATCTTCAACTAACAGAATTAGAGGTTTACGCATTAGGTAAGGGTGTCGAAAATGACCAGTGTGGGAAATGAGCAGTAGGAGGCAAATTTTGGGCGGATTTTTAAACGTGCCGCGAAATTCACCTTCGTAAGGTGAATTTCGCGGCGATTTTTTCTCTTGCATATTATTGCTGCAACGCAAAGTAAAACGTCGCCCCTTGATCAACCCTACCTTTTGCCCAAATGCGACCACCATGACGATAAACAATCCGCTGAACGGTGGCTAAGCCAATTCCGGTGCCTGCAAAATCTGATGTGGAGTGGAGGCGCTGAAAGGCTTGAAATAATTTGTTTTCATATGCCATATCAAACCCTGCGCCGTTGTCTTGAACAAAATAGATCGTCTGTCCAGTGTCATCTAGCATAGAGTTAAATTCGACACAGGGATGTGTTTTAGGTGACGTAAATTTCCAGGCATTACTCAACAAGTTTTCCAGGGCGATTTTCAGTAGCTTCGCATCGCCACTTGCAGTGATGTTCGGCGTGATTTTCCATGCTACTAATCGCGCTGGATCGATCGCTTGGAGTCCCTCAGCAATCTCGGAGGCAATGGTGCTTAAGTTTACCTGCGATCGCTGCATTTCAGTGCGGGTCACACGGGAAAGCATCAGCAAATCATCGATTAAGTCGCCCATGCGCTGAACTCCCGCCGCGATGCGATCGAGGTAGTGTTTGCCTTTCTCATCCAGTTGGTCGCTATAGCGCTGCACCAGCACTTTGCTAAAGCCATCGATTCCACGCAGAGGCGCGCGCAAATCGTGGGAAACCGAATAGGAGAATGCTTCTAATTCTTTATTTGCTGCCGTGAGTTCTGCGGTTCGGTTGTTTACCCGCTGCTCTAAAGTGGTGTTGAGTTGATGAATGGAACGTTCAGCGATTTTTTGCTCGGTTACATCCACTCCAATGCCCCAAGTTGCCCAGCCAGGAATTGGAAAAGTGTCAGAAATATTAGACCAGGCGATCGTTCGAGTATTGCCATCCTTGCCAACCAAATCCCATTCCCAGTTGCGGTAGTTGTTTTTAGTGTTTGCCCATTGGGTCATCATTTGCTGGAGATAAGCGGGATCGGGATAGAGCAATTCCAGCGCGTTGGAACTATTAATCATTTCTTCAGTAGAGTAGCCCGTGACCCGCTCACATTCTTGGTTCCACACCAACATATTGCCAGATTCATCTAGAGCATTTAGCATCACGGGCATATTTTCTAAAACAGTTCGCAGGTGTTCTTCGCTCTGTTGTAGTGCGAGTTCGGCTAGTTTTCGGGCGGTAATGTCGGTGTTGGTGCCAACCCATTCTCGAATGCTGCCGTCTTCTGCCAGAATCGGAATCGCACGCGCCCAAAGGTAGCGATATTCGCCATTAGTGTTTTTGAAGCGCAGTTCAGCTTCATATAGGGTGCAGGTTTTTAAAGCGTGATTCCAAATTTGCATGACGTGATCAAGATCATCGGGATGCACGACTTCTGCCCATCCCCAGCCGCAATATTGCTCAAATGACTGACCTGTAAAGGCTGCTAAACTAGGCTGGACTTCAACAATTTGCCCATCAGCAGCGGTTGTCCAGACAATTTGAGCCGTTGCCTCAATCAGCGATCGATAACGTTCTTCGCTGTGTTGCAAGGCAATTTCGGTTTGCTTGCGATCGCTAATATCTTTGGTAAACCCAATCAAACCGATGATATTACCATCGGCATCTCTCCAGGGGCTTTTGCTGCTAAGAAAGGTTTTGATGGAATCACCAACAGGAATTGACTCCTCAATCGTGATAGGTTTTCCCTGCTGCATTACCTGGAGATCGTTTTTCTGCAACTCCTGTGCTGTGAATGCCGGAAAAATAGTGTTGTCATCATAGCCAATGAAGGCTGCGATCGACTTACCTGCCTGGTTCGCGGTCGCTTGATTCACCAAGACGTACTGCCCATTTTCGGCTTTGACAAAAATAGGATCGGAGATGCCGTTAATGACCGAGTGAATCAAGCTGTAACTAGCCCGCAAATCTTCTTCAATTTTTTTCTGCTCAGAAATGTCTCGCATCGAGCCAATCAAGCGCAGGGCTTGTCCATGCTCATTCCAATAAGCTTTGCCCCGCGAAACCACCCAGCGGTAGCCCGTTTGACACTGCAACCGATACTCTATTTGATAAACAGGCACTTTTTGCGAGAGATAGGCGGCGTTGGTTGCCAGTACGCGATCGACATCCTCTGGATGAATCCGATCAACCCACTCGCTATTGCTATTGTGGATTTCGCCGGGTTGAACGCCAATCAAGTCATACCAAGATTCAGAGCGAAACACTTCATTGGTGATCGGGTTCAAATCCCAGACCACATCCTGACTAGCCGCCATCGCCAGTTTCCAGCGCTCTTCGCTGCGTTGCAGAGCATCCATTCGTTCAGCCACTTCTGCTTCTAAATGTTCATTGGCTTGGAGCAGTTCCTCGGCTATTTGCTGGCGCTGCTGGTCTACTCGATTTAAATATTTAGCGTTCCACCAAATAATGCCGCCCATAATAAAAACATTGAAAGCGGTTCTCAGCAGGAAGCCAATTTCGGCAGATAGAGTATTGGCTCGGTAAGAAGCTAGAAATAAGCCCCCCGTAAAAAATGGAACCAACAGAGCAAAGGGCAGCAGGCGACGAGCAATGATGCCCCCGGCATAGGAACTGGTAATGTTGCTTAACCAAGCTTGATCGGACGCGGCAAATAAAACGCCTAAAGAGAGGACCACTAGCGAGAGGCTAGTATGAAGCGCCATGCCAGTAATGGAGGCTGACTGGTAAAAATCTTTGACTCCAAATGCGTAGCCCGTTAAGGACAGAAAGGCAATTAGAAAACTGGCATAGGCACACGCCTGAGCAACCCCATAATTCCGTTGATGCAGAAGCGCGATCGCCACCCCAAGCAGCAAAAAACAAAGGGCAGTGTTTGGTGCCATTGGTGCTAGAAAGGCAAGTTCTATAGGCTGAATGGGCTGACTGACAAGCGGCTGGCTATGCCACAAGGAAGTAACCTGATATTGAATGAAACTGAGCAGGCTAATCAAAATCACCCCGATCGCTAGCCAAGATGAGAGGCGATCGCGCTGACGGGTCGCGCCGTTTGCAGTTCGTTCCTGATGATGCCAACGCCACAAAGAGCCACCGCCCAAAATCAGACTGATGGCAGTACTGGCTTTCATTGAGGGCAGATTGGGCAAAATGCTTCTGAGGATTTGCAGATTAAACCCCCACCCCAACAGGACAAGCACGCCCATGATGACCGCGATCGCCCCTGACCATTTTGACCACCGTTGTATCCGAGCCAATCGGTTTGTAGACACTGGAATTTCACTTAATAGCTTGGATGAAGTCGAGCAGTTGATGTGCCATAAGTAGCTTACTGCATGGCTGATTGATGGGGTGCTGTCGTCCGTGGCGATCGCTTTCAAGTCGTCTTTGGCAAGCGGGGTGAACTGAGCGCAAGCCATTGCTTATGCCCGCTGCATTTCAATCTGCTGGGTGTCGGCTTCTAGTTCGGCAAAGACATCCTCTTCGTCAAGCAACTCACCCCGATCAGCCTGGTCTACGCCCATCGAGACTTTCTGTTGCAGATCAACAAGGCGCATTTCAACCAGGCGATCGCGTTCTTCTAGTAGCCGTAACCCTTCGCAGACGACTTCGCTGGCTGACAGGTAGCGACCGCTTTGGACTTTGGCATGAACCAAGTGCTCTAGTTCTGGGGTAAGGGAAACGTTCATGAGCTAGCGATGAGTGGCGGACTGGCTCAATTGTAATGTCAAAGTTTGTTAAGGGAAGAGGGGCGATCGGGGAAATGCAGCCACTCACAGCCATTTGGTTGATTCCCCTTCCTGCCAACCTTCAATCGCAGCCATAAGATGTTCACCAATGGATGATCAATCGCTTCCTTAAAAGTTTCTTTACCAGCAGCCTTCAGCGTTCCTACGACCCGGTTTTTAAAGCTGGAATTAGCCTCAATTTGCGTCAAGGGGTTCTTTGCACAACCCCTGTACAGTGCCAAATTAAATGACATCAAGACAAATTCCTGTCGTTCAGCAAACTTTGCTGCTGCCAAGTTGCAGAGAGCGGTTGCTGACCGACCTAACAGCAGGTTATCAGGATTGCCAAGCTGACCCTAAGCGGCAAAGCAAGCCAAGTCTAGCTTTGCTTCTTTAACGACATTAATGTGTCTCCACGACAGATAAAAAGTCACGGTACAAAAACGACGGAGAATCAAACGAAGCAACCGCTGAAAAACTTATATATCAAGGCTTTTAGCCTGACGACCACTTTTTCACTGCTAAACTAAGCTTGATGCGATCGCCCATCCAGGCGAGAATGCTTGCGATGTACGTCATAAGCCCGTTCCAGCTTACGAAACCCACGATCGCCGATGAAAATCCTGCTGATTGAAGACGACCAACCTACAAGTTCTATGCTGGCTGAGCTGCTGGTTGCCCAGCATTACATGGTCAACCTGGCAACAGATGGACAAATGGGGCTAGAGTTAGCCAGAGAATTTACCTATGACTTAATTCTGCTAGATGTAACACTCCCCAAACTGAATGGACTGAGTGTCTGCAAGCAGTTACGGGATGAGGGTTACCAATGTCCAATCTTACTGTTGACGGCGAACACTAGCAGTAATGAGCGGGTTATGGGTTTAGATGCAGGAGCCAATGATTACGTGGTCAAGCCCTTCGATCCACCAGAGCTACTGGCGCGTGTGCGGGCTTTATTACGACGGGAAGCTGCTACCACCTCGGTCTTGACCTGGGAAAATGTGCAGCTTGATACGGTCAGTAACGAAGTCACTTGTAATGGCGAGTCAGTGAGGCTCACCCATAAAGAATATGGTCTGCTAGAACTATTCTTGCTCAATCCCAAACGCATTTTTAGCCGCAGTGCCATGCTCGATCGCTTATGGGATTTTTCCGAGTCGCCGGGGGAGGAAACCGTCAGCACTCACATTAAGTGCTTGCGCCAAAAGCTAAAAGCGGCAGGTGCCGCAGACTTAATTGAGACAGTTTACGGCTTGGGCTATCGACTCAGAACGCCAGTTCAGGCAGTAGAAACCCCCGTTTTAGCCCTTATGGAGAAGCAACGGGAAGTCGCTCTTCAAAAGGCTGTGACAATAACATCCAAAGTCTGGGACAAGTATCAGGACAAGATTTTGGCACAGGTCAGGGTCATAGAGACGGCTGCACAAGCCTTGACGATCGCTCAACTTAGCCCAGCAGAACGACAGTGCGCCCAGCAGGAGGCGCATAAATTAGCGGGATCGCTCGGTATTTTTGGCTTCATGGCTGGGTCGCAGTTGGCGCAAGAGTTGGAGGCGTTGCTGCAACCAGAGGTACTGTTGAAAACGGCAGAGGTAAAGCACATCGACAAGCTGGCGGCATCATTGCGGCAGATGCTGGAACAGCCTCAGACGACCTCTTCACCGCTAGAGACAAGCACTTACGCACCGTT
>CASBQE010000322.1 GCA_949127665.1 Synechococcales cyanobacterium PMM_0083 | reverse complement strand
TGGCAACAGCGGTAGTTGCCCCACTAGTGAGACTTTCACTACTCCCTAAGGCATCGGTGTAGGTGGCAAGGGTGCGAACCTGGTTGCCAACCTGAGACTGCCCTAAGGTGAAGGTTTGGCTGGCAGCACCTGTAATATTTGTCCAGGTGGTGCCATTGCTGCTTTGTTGCCATTGATAGTTAATCGTGACTCCGCTTAATCCATCCGAGTCTGCAACATTTGCAGTCAATGTTTGGGTTTGGGCGGATATTCCACCGAGGGTGATAGTGCCAAGAGTATTATTGACAGGAGCGCTGGGTGTGAAGACAACATCTCGGAAGTAGTTGCTGTTTTGGTAGGACTGAGTTGGGAAACTACTGGGGTTGAGGTTATACACTCCATTGCTGCCATCAGCAACTGCACTCAGGTTTCCATTCGTCAAGGTGCTGGCAATGCCATTATTGGTAGAGACATAGTATTGGTTCGCATTCACCGAGACGATATAGGTCGTATTAGCCTGAATTGTCAGTGGGGTTGCTAAGGCTTGTTGTTGCCAATTTGAGCTAGTCTCGTTAGTGAAGGTTGTGCTGGCTAGGAGTTGTCCAGTGCTTGACCAGATTCGGCCAGTATGAGTACCGGTTTCACTCGACGCTCTATAGTAGCGGATGGCATCAATTTGACCTGCTCTAGAAGCTTGGAACTCCATGCCGAGTTCGTAATCTCCCGCGCTTCCAGCACCATCTGTCAAATTGAGGAGAGCGGGTGTTTCTGTAGTAGTAAATAAAGACGGCATATACTAATTCCTGTGTGACTCTAATTACGAAAAATTTCTTACTAGAGATGCATATTGTTAAACCCTTCATCTTTCTAGAAAAACATAAAAAAAAGACACCAGTGACAGTCTCAGTAATAATTCGTATTTGCTTTACCGCATGGTGATTTTCTTTATAAAAGCTTCAAACAACTTCTGCTAAACAACGAATGACTTGATCCTGCTGAGCCTCAGTCATTGGGTGGAAAAGTGGTAGCAAGATAGCCTGATCTTGAGCGTGTTCACTTTCAATTAGGCGATCGCACCTTCCAGGTTTACACTGACAATTTAATCGATCAATACCACAAGACCAAGTTTCCTGTTGATAGGCGGGTTCGCGATGAGTACACATGATTCCTCGTCGCGTAGAAATGCCGGCATCCAGCATGGCTTGCATCACTTGCCGTTGGTCGCACCGAGCCGATAACCGGATGCAGTAACTCTGCCAATTACTTCGCGCCCAAGCGGGTTCTGTCGGTAACTTTAATTCTGGTATATCTGCCAATGTTTGGTGATACCGTTCTGCTAAGTAGCGACGCTGTGCCACAATCTCTGGCAAGCGCTTGAGTTGTTCTCGACCGATCGCCGCCTGAACGTCGGTCATGCGGTAGTTATAGCCCAGCATCGGATAAGACTCAAAGATCACCTGCTTGGCACCATGCCGCACTGTATCTGGCACACTCATACTATGTTGCCGCCAGAGGCGAAATTGCTGATCCCAGTCTGGGTTGTTGGTCGTAATCATGCCGCCGTCCCCCGTCGTAATCACCTTACGAGGATGAAACGAGAAACAGGCAAGGTCGCCATGGGGCTGACCAATTTTTTCCCATTGCCCCTCCCAAAGAATCTCGCTGCCGATCGCGCAAGCTGCATCCTCGATTACAGGTAGAGAATGCTGACGGGCGATCGCCAAAATGGCTTTGAGATCGCAAGGCATCCCAATCTGATGCACCACTAGAATCGCACGGGTGAGATCGGTAATTGCAGCTTCGATCAGTAATGGATTGAGATTATAGGTCTGTGGCTCAATGTCCACAAACACGGGAGTTGCCCCGCAGTAACGAATACTATTAGCCGTAGCAATGTAGGAATGGCTAACCGTAATTACTTCATCCCCCGGTTGCACACCCACTGCCAACAGAGCCAAGTGCAAAGCAGTTGTGCAGTTAGAAACCGCGCAGGCATACTTCGCACCCACGTAAGTTGCAAACTCCTGTTCAAACGCCGCAACCTCTGGTCCCTGAGTCAGCCAGCCAGACATAATCACACGGCTGGCTGCTGCCGCTTCCGCCTCTCCAACCCAAGGCTTAGCAATTGGGATATTCTGGATTTGATTAGACATTACTGGCTTCCTTCGTCAATTCTTTCTGTTCACGCCACCAATTCACTAAGCGGGTCAAACCCTCCTCCAAGGAGATTTCTACCTCAAAGTCCAGCAGTTCCTTCGCTTGAGTTGTACTTGCTAAGCGACGCTGCACAGAATTGACCTTACGCTCTGGACCATACTCCGGCTTCAAATCCGATCCCATCACCTTTAATAAACTATAAGCAAGTTCATTCAGGCTCGTTTCTGTACCACTGGCAACATTGAATACTTCATCTGTGACATCTGCTTTCGCAGCCAAAATGTTGGCTCTGGCAATGTCTTCGATATAGACAAAGTCCATTGTTTGGTTGCCATCCCCAAAAATCAAGGGAGGTTGACCCGCGATGATCCGATCCATCCACCGAATCAATACTTCCGTATAGACTCCATGGATATCCATCCGAGAACCATAAACATTGAAATAGCGCAATGTCACGTAATCCAAGCCATACATATCGTAGAAACTACGAAGCAAGCCCTCATTGAAAACTTTGGCAGCCCCGTAAATTGTGCGGTTGTTATAGGGATGATGAGCTTCGGTGGTAGGAAAGTCTTCTGCCATCCCGTAAACCGAGGCAGATGAAGCCGCAATCACCTTTTTAACCTTTGCATTGACGGCAGCTTCTAAAACATTAAATGTGCCATCTGCCAGAACTTCTAACGCCAGACGAGGTTCTTCAGCGCATTGTGTGATGCGAATAGCTGCTTGATGAAACAGATAATCTACACCCTGCATGACATCTGCCAAGAGCTTTTGATCTCGGATATCCCCTTCAACGAGCACTATATGTCCATTTGCCCGTGCCCAAGCCAAATTTTCTAGACAGCCACGGGTAAAGTTATCTAAAACAACAATTTCAGATACCCCTTCTTTCACCAATAAATCGGCAATGTGAGAGCCAACTAGACCGGCACCGCCCGTGATTAAAACTCTCTTATTCTGCATGGTTTGTATTGTTCTCCAATGATTTAAATCCTTCTCGCCAACGTAGAAATTGAGCGGGAACACCGGCAACGATCGCAAATGGCGGAACATCCTTAGTCACCACGGCTCCAGCACCCACAATACTGCCTTTGCCAACGGTTACTCCAGGCAGAATGACTGCATTCGTTCCAATATCGGCTTCTGCGCCTATCCTGACTGGTTTAATCTCTAGGTCTGTACAGACAATGGGCATATCAACGGGTATTCCTGTATGGCTTGAACCCAAAACTTTTGCACCTGGTCCCCAACCTACATAATCTTCAATGATCAAATCTCTGGCATCAAAGTAACTTTGAGGACCAATCCAAACATGGTTGCCGATGATACATCTACCATCAAATCGTCCCTGGATGTAGGTATGGGAACCAATGAAGACGCGATCGCCCACCTCAAACGTTTCCAGATGCTTGAAACCAACGCCGCTGCCAATCTGAATACCGTGACCAAATTGACGTGAAACAGCACGCCAAAGCGCTCGTCGCATTACTCCATCAAACTCCCCATCACTGATCGCAAACCGCGCATACATGTCCACCAGTGTTGTTCGCTCAAATTGGGAGCGTAAGTGATTGGATAATCCAATTTCAAACTCAGGGTCTAATTGCTGTTCTTTCAACCCATGAACAGCTTTGACAAGTCTTGTCAAAGTTGAGTCAACCATCTCTTCCTCCCACTGCATCGCTTACAAGTTTAATTTGGGCTACAGACAGTTCTGGGTACATGGGGAGAGATAACACCTCGTTTGCCACTGCTTCTGTTTGCGGAAAATCCCCAACTTTGTAGCCTAAATCTGCATAAGCCGATTGGAGATGCACAGGAATTGGGTAATGAATCCCGGTTTGAATCCCTTGATCCTGTAGCTTTTGTTGTAAGGCACTACGATTGTGCGATCGCACAGCATAAATATGGTAGACGTGATAACTGTAGGGCATTACAGTCGGGGTTTTCACACCCGAATCTACCAGCAACTTGTCGTACAGCGCCGCATGAGATCTTCGTGCCTCTGTCCATTGATCCAGGTAGCGTAACTTGACTCGTACAATTGCTCCCTGTATCCCATCCATGCGATAGTTATAGCCTTTCATCACATGGTGATACCGACGCTCTTGCCCCCAGTCACGCAACATCCGGATTTTAGATGCATATTCGGAATTGTTAGTGGTTACCATACCACCCTCCCCATACGCACCTAGATTCTTGCCAGGGTAAAAGCTAAAACAGCCCATATCACCGATACTGCCTACCCGTCGTCCTTTGTATTCAGAGCGGTGAGCTTGAGCTGCATCTTCAATCACGACTAGACCATGACGCTGAGCAATCTCTAAGATCGGATCCATATCTGCTGGTTGTCCATACAAATGCACCGGTAGAATAGCTTTTGTCCGTTCAGTAATGGCTGCTTCAATCTGGGTAACATCGATTGTGCAGGAAACTGGGTCAACATCTACAAAAACAGGAGTAGCTCCGGTGTAAACGATCGCTGCTACCGTGGCAATAAATGTGAACGGTACGGTAATAACTTCATCTCCAGGACCAATCCCGGCTGCCAGCAACGCCAGATGTAAGGCACTCGTTCCTGTATTAACCGCAATCCCATGTTGTGCATTGCAATACTCAGAAAACTCTTTTTCTAACGCCTCAACTTCGCGACCCAAGATAAATTGGGTACTCTCTAAAACTTTAATAACAGCAGTATCAATTTCATCCTTAATGCTCAGATATTGAGTTTTAAGATCGACAAATGGAATCATGCTGGAACCTCAACGGTATCTAGTTTAACTAACTGACTTTGCTTGTTCATCGACTCAACAGCATCCAGTTCAACTAACTGACCTTGCTTAGTCATCGACTCAGTGGCAGCTTCAAGAATCTTCACGACTTGCAAGCCTGCATCTCCGCCTGTGATAGGACGTTCTCCATGTTCAATACATTGGAGGAAGTGTAATCCTTCTGTCCGTAGCGCTTCGGTCATATCCAACTGGGGTGCCCACATATCCCCCGTTCGATAACCAATCAGCGTTTGATAAACATTGTCGGCACCACCGTTAATCGTGATCCCTCGGTCATATACCTTGACCTTTTCACTCGGTTCAAGATCATCAAACATAATCATTTTTTGGCTCCCACCGATCAAGGTGCGCCGCACTTTCACAGGTGATAGCCAATTCACATGAATGTGAGCAATCAAATTGTTCTCGAAAAACAACGTTAAGTAAGCAATATTTTCTAGACCACCAGGGACATGGCTTACTCCCGTAGCCGAGACAGCACAAGGCTTAGCTTGTAAGACATAGCTCATAATTGATAAGTCATGAACTGCCAGATCCCAAAGAACATTAATGTCGCGCTGAAATAGCCCCAGATTGACCCGGACGGAGTCGTAGTAAAGAATATCGCCCAATTCACCCTTAGCAACAAGCTCATGCATTTTGCGCACAGCACCGGTGTAGACAAAGGTGTGGTCTACCATCAGCACCCGATTGCGCCGATCTGCCTCATCAATCAACCGTAGCGCTTGCTCGGTCGTAACGGTCATCGGTTTTTCAACCATCACATGCTTACCCGCCTTTAGCGCAGCGAGCGCCAAGTCGAAGTGGGTGGAGACAGGCGTTGCGATCGCGACAGCATCAATTTTGGGATCAGAAAAGATGTCTTGACAGTCGGTCGTTGCTTGAATACTTGGATAGCGTGCTTGTGCTTTTGCTAGCAATTCTGGCTTGAAATCACTGATAGTTTTCACCTTCACTCCTGGAATCTCTGAGAAATTCCTGACTAGATTCGGACCCCAGTACCCGTAGCCAATCACACCGATGTTTATGTTGCTTTCCATAATTCGTTAATCCAAAACTTGTTAGACAAAGTAAATTTCGTTCAACTTAAACTGCTGACTGCATCATTCAAACTGCTGCTGATCTCTGCCAACGCTTTGCCACGATCTCGCACATCACCGACCATTCGAGCAGGAACTCCCACCACCACTGCATAGGCAGGAACATTTCGCGTCACAACGGCTCCTGCACCAATTAGGGCTTTTTCACCAATGCTCACTCCAGCTAGGATTGTTGCATTACTCCCAATTGAAGCTCCCCGTTGCACCAGGGTTTTCACAACATGCCAATCTGCTTCCATCTGCAAGCTGCCGTCATCATTGGTTGCGCGTGGATAGAAATCATTGGTAAACATGACTCCATGCCCAACAAATACCTCGTCTTCAAGGGTGACCCCTTCACACAGGAAACTATGCGATGAAATCTTACAGCGACGCCCGACTGTAACATTCTTTTGAATCTCTACAAAAGTGCCGATTTTAGTCTGATCGCCAATCGTGCAACCATAGAGATTGACGAGATCGGGATGAAAAATTTTTACCTCTTTTCCTAAAGTGACATCATTACTGACTGCCATTGTTTATTTACCTTTTGCATAAAAGAATTTGACTAAAACCGATGGGTTGTATCTTTCAATAGAACTTCTTTTTGATTGAGTCTAAACAATTGCTCCTACTGTTGTATAGCTTTGGAGAGATGCAGTTCAGAAACCTGTGCTGCGATCGCCTTGCCGATTTCAATTGAAGAGGTTGCCGCTGGAGATGGGGCATTACAAACATGAATAGAATTTTGACCTTTTACAATCAAGAAATCATCCACTAATCTGCCATCACTCATCAGTGCTTGTGCCCGCACACCCGCATGGGTTGGAATCAAATCTTCTGCTTGTATTTCAGGAATTAATCGTTGTAGGCTCCGCACAAAAGCCGCTTTGGAGAAGGAGCGAATCATTTCTTTCATTCCTTCATCTGCATGCTTCGTGGCAAGTTTCCAGAACCCTGGATAAGTCAGAACCTCAGCACAATCTCTCCAGTCAAAATCGGTTTTGTGATACCCTTCACGCTTTAAGCTAAGAACAGCATTAGGACCTGCATGAATGCTGCCATCAATCATTCGAGTAAAATGAACTCCTAAAAAGGGAAAGCTTGGATTGGGGACTGGGTAAATCAAGTGTTTGACCAAATAGCGCTTCTCAGGCTTAAGTTCATAGTATTCTCCTCGAAATGGCACGATTTTCGCTTGAGGATCCACATGATTCAACTTAGCAACGCGATCGCTATAAAGTCCAGCACAATTAATTAAAAAGCGCGTTTCAAAGTCTCTATGATTGGTTTTAAGGATATAGCCTTTACCCGTTTTAATAATCTGCTCAACCCTCGTATTCAGATAAAGTTGCCCTCCCTGATTGACGATCAAATCAGCATATTTTCGACAAATAGTCCTATAGTTCACAATGCCAGTGGAAAACACTCGAATTCCTGATAGGCATTGAACATGAGGCTCGATCTCTTTCACCTGTTCTGCTGTCAGCTTAGAGACTTTAATATTATTCTGTAAACCCCGTTGGTAGAGATTCTCTAATAGAGATAACTCATGCTGATCGGTGGCAACAATTACTTTCCCGCAAACCTGATAATCAATGTTGTGTTCTTGGCAAAACTGCACCACCGATTGGGACCCCTGACGGCAAAAATCTGCCTTGAGACTGCCAGGCTTGTAGTAAATACCAGAGTGAATGACTCCACTATTATTACCAGTTTGGTGGTGCGCCCAACCGCTCTCTTTCTCCAGGATAGCTATGCAAACATCTGGGTACAGTTGTCTTAGCGCCATTGCTGTCGAGAGTCCAACAATTCCACCTCCAATGATTATGAAGTCATGCATCAATAGAACTCCTGCATAAGCCTGACCTGAGCACACAAGGCGCAAACGAATTTCTACTTAACGAATAGGAAACTAAAAACTTGCCAGTTAATCGAGGTAAGTATAAAAGCTGAAGATTTGCTAAAGGTGTTGCAAGCACTGCTACTTGAAGAGTTGAGGAATATTGACGAATCCGCGTTCATTCCTAACCTCAATATCAATATCGCACGAGTTAAAAATAATTCAGTCTTTACTCTGTATATCTTTACTGGCTTTTCATAAAAGTGGGGTTTTTCAAAGGAAAAAATCTATGCCTATGTAATTAACCTGGTCACCAATGTATCAAGTTACGCGCCAGCAAAAATCAGTCGGCAAATTGATATAGAACAGTACCAGATTGCATACAAAAATCTGTCATAAGCTAATCGTCATACGATTTTCATGGCTTCTCCCATGAAAACTAGATTCTAGCCCCCAGATTATGCAAGTTAAATGCACATTAGCTTAACTCATAGTCTTTGACTAAACGCCGACACCCCATCAAGCAGCCAAAAATGCACTCCACCACCCACCGCTTTTTGCAACCGCAGTAAACCCTTTGGTTTGCTGCGGTTGCAATACCGCCTCTACATCCACTGACACCCATCTATGACTCACTGCATGAGCGGTTCCCCGTCAAAAACCTCATCCACGCAAATGGTATGAAGACGGGAGACGCTTTTACCCATGTCTTTGCCCCGTTTGAGCACTTGTTTGCCGCCCTCTCGTTCTCCGGATCTGGCGGCAGTGACGTGGGCGACCACCCGGTTTTGCCTCTAGAATCAAATCACTGAGTAATTCATATTTACGACCCAACCGACTTCTCAAACACCCTCTAAGGTATTCCGACTGATGTGCAACATCCGGCTGACATCGTTTTTGCGTTCTCCTCGTTTCACCGCATCGATGCTTTTTGGCGAAGGTCATCGCTGTAGGGGTCTGGCATAGGGTTTCATGGGTATTTTTTACAATCCTACTATGCGTCATGCAACTTCGTAGCGCTATATCAAACGTCAATCATCCTGACCGACCCACGAGATGTATGACGATCAGGTGATCAATTCTACAGAAATATGATTATGGTTTGATCAAAAAGCGTTCATCCTTTCGATATTTGAGGGAAAAATGAACCTGCTTGAGATGAAGATGAACGCTGTAAATGGCTAGAGAAAAGCTACCCATAATTAGTGGAGGTAAAACCAGACTATTGGTCATTCCAATAGTTAAGCCTAGACCAAGACTGACTCCCACTATGGCTATTAGGATAGGGAAAGTGAGCGCTAATAATTTTTGATTGCCATTCGCAATCATCTTCGCGATCGCTAAATTGAGCGCAATTCCACCGATCGCCCCAGTCACAATGCCTAACCCCGCTCCCAATAAGGCTGCTGAACCGGCAAC
>CASBQE010000321.1 GCA_949127665.1 Synechococcales cyanobacterium PMM_0083 | reverse complement strand
GTTCCTTCCTCCAACGCAATCGGCTTGCACTTCTATCCTATTTGGGAAGCAGCATCCTTAGATGAGTGGCTATACAACGGTGGACCTTACCAACTGGTTGTATTGCACTTCTTAATCGGCATCTTCTGCTATATGGGACGGGAATGGGAACTTTCCTACCGCTTGGGAATGCGCCCTTGGATCTGTGTTGCATACTCAGCACCCGTTGCAGCAGCGACCGCAGTGTTTTTGATCTACCCCATCGGACAAGGTTCTTTCTCTGATGGTATGCCCCTCGGCATCTCCGGCACCTTCAACTTCATGTTCGTCTTCCAAGCGGAACACAACATTTTGATGCACCCCTTCCACATGTTGGGCGTGGCAGGTGTATTCGGTGGTAGTTTGTTCAGTGCAATGCACGGTTCATTGGTTACCTCTTCGTTGGTACGTGAGACCACCGAAACCGAAAGCCAGAACTACGGATACAAGTTCGGTCAAGAAGAAGAGACATACAACATTGTTGCAGCACACGGCTACTTCGGACGATTGATCTTCCAGTACGCATCATTCAACAACTCACGCTCCTTGCACTTCTTCTTGGGTGCATGGCCCGTCATCGGCATCTGGTTGACCTCCATGGGCATCAGTACCATGGCATTTAACCTGAACGGATTCAACTTCAACCAATCGATCATCGACTCACAGGGTCGAGTGGTCAGCACTTGGGCAGATGTATTGAACCGCGCCAATTTGGGAATGGAAGTGATGCACGAACGCAATGCCCACAACTTCCCTCTAGACTTAGCTGCTGGCGAAGCGACCCCAGTTGCTCTAGTGGCACCTTCAATCAACGGTTAGTCTTCTGACCAACGCAGTTGAATGAATGATTTAAGCCCTCCCCTACACGGGGAGGGCTTTTTACTTTTTAATGAATAAACTTGTTTGCTACTTGCTACTAAATTTATTAGTAATCTTGTAACATTCTCTTAAAGATGAGGAAATTTGACAATTTTTATTTGAAAGTTCTTTAAAAGCTGCGGAATACTTTTTGCATACGTATTACATCATGGGATAGCGAGTGATATTGAGAATCATCAGAATAGATGGATAAACACAATAATCTAGTTGCTTACCTCAGCCAACGCTGTCGCGTTTACTTGGAGAAGATTATGTTTAATAAGGGTAAAAGTAAAGTTACAACCTCGCTGACTTATCTGGCTCCAAATAGTGAATTTCAAGGAAATCTTCATGTGGATGGAGATCTTCGAGTGGATGGAATTGTTCATGGCACAGTGGATGTTAGTGGTGATATGGAAATTTCTGCATCAGGTCTTGTGGAAGGAGCCGAAGTCCGCGCTCGTAATTTGGTTGTGCATGGCATCATTAAAGCTAGGGTTGTAGCCCAAGGGCGGTTGACTCTTAGCCGTGCTGCTCGGTTGGAAGGCGATGTGGTTGCAAATTCTCTCGATATTGAGGCTGGTGCATCTTATGTGGGATATATCGAAACTGGAGATGCAAAGGTTTTGCCTGGAACTCAAAATAGACCTGAGTTGATGGCAAGTCGAGAATAGCCGATGCAGAAGGCTTGGAGCCGAAAAGCAAGTTAGTGTGCTGCGGGGAAGGCGCTATTTGTTTGAATGCGCCATGTAAATCGAAAGCTTTGATTAAATAGGCTGATGACGCTGATGCAAGTTTGGGGCGCTTTAGTTATCTTTGTTGTCTGTCCTTTATTGGGCGGGCTTCCACTGATTCGTGGGCTTACGACTATCTTTTTTGCAAAAGATTTAAGAACGCTGGGCACTGGCAATGTTAGCGTATCTGCCGCTTTTTACCATAGTGGGCGTTTTGCAGGGATATTGGCAGTTTGTTCGGAAGCTTTGAAGGGAATTGTTGCTGTTTTACTAGCAAGATTCTTTTTTCCTACTGATCAAGTGTGGGAAGTTATGGCATTGATTGCACTTGTGATGGGGCGTTATTGGTTTAGTGGCGGTGCGGGAACAACCAATGTAGTCTGGGGCTATTTTGTTCATGATCCGGTTGTTGCGGGTCTTGTCTGTTTAATGGGTGGCGTTGGATTCACGATTTTGCGCGATCGCAAACAGGCTCAGTTTGGCGTTTTAGGTTTGTTGATTCTAGCCACTGTTTTATTGCGTCCAGAGCAGCCAGATTTAATTGTTGCTACAGCGTTTTTGGCATTCCTGCTGGGCTGGATTTATACCAAAATTCCTGATGATCTGAGTCTTAATTCACAGTCTGTGCAGCCTAGTTCTCGTGGTGCATTTAAGTTTTTTCAAAGAGATTCATTGAAAGATCCATTCCAACGCCGTGCCATCCGCTCTTTGGATGATTTTTTAGATGTCAATAAGTATGGGCAAAAAGCAGCAACACTGGCTCATCTTAAAAAATTGGGCTATCCAGTGCCCATGGGCTGGGTGTTGGCGGTAGGCGATGATCCGCAAACTTTAATTGAGGGATTAAATCCATCGCCTCAGTTTCCTTTGATTGTGCGATCGTCTGCGATCGGGGAGGATTCTGAGGGCGCGTCTGCGGCTGGGCAATATGAGAGTATTGCTGACATTACAAAACGTGAAG
>CASBQE010000320.1 GCA_949127665.1 Synechococcales cyanobacterium PMM_0083 | reverse complement strand
CTTTGGGATTAGGGTTTAGAGCCATTGGAATTGAGAATGACTACTCTTATTCATCGTCGAGTTGAGGAGGCGCGTCAGGGCATCAACCCGGCAGTGATTTGTCGGGTTACATCAGGCTGGGTGGTGCTGGGTGATGTTCAGTTTTTGCAGGGCTACTCACTTTTGCTGCCCGATCCAGTTGTGCCAGATCTGAATGTTTTAACAATGGATCAGCGCACCACCTTTTTGAAAGACATGACGGTTTTGGGGGATGCGTTGCTTGAGGTGACTGGTGCAGTTCGGATTAACTACGAAATCTTGGGTAACAGTGAAGCGGCACTCCATGCCCATGTGTTTCCCCGGTACGCGACCGAGCCAGAAGAGAAGCGACGGAAGCCAGCGTGGTTTTATGATTGGAAAAGTGCATCCCCATTCGATCCAAAGCGGGATCAACCATTGATGGATAAGATTGCAGCGGCGATTAAGCAGCATCAGAAGATTATGTAGAGGCAAACGAATAGTAAGTCCGCAAGTTGGAATGCCCAGCACAGTCCAATGGCTCATGCCCAAATGCGATCGCGATCGCTTGATAAACTCACCTCGATCAGCCTATCCATTTCTATTTTGATTGATTACAAAAAAGGCTTGGCACTGCCAAGCCTAAGAAATGATATTCAGATAAAAAGCTTATTTCATCTGACGTGCCATATCAAGGTAAGAGTTCATGTTAGCGCCGGGGCGACGACGACCGCCAGTAATTTGAATTGGGTATTTTGTCGCAAACCCAACTTCAGATGGAACCGTTACCACAGCCTCTACCGGAACTGATTTTGGTTCAGAAGGTGCTTTTTCAGCCGTGACAGAAGCAGAATTGCCATTGGAAGCTTTTGCTGCTGCTAGCTTTTCTTTACGGGTCGTTTTTTTAGCTTGGGTTGGTGTTTTTCCATTTACAGAATCCGCGATCGCTTCTGCCGATGACATTACAGTTGCAGCAATTTCAAGTACGGGTTCAGGCAGCTTAGAGTCATCCAGTTCTAAAAAGTATCCTGAATTGCTTTTCTTTCTAGGTTGATTAGATCCACTTTCTAGTGCTGTTTTCTTGCCAAAAAAACCGCCAAAAAATCCAAGAATGCCACCAACTAGATTTTTAAGGAAATTGATAATGCCGCTCATGAGAATTGCTCCTGACGCTCTGAGGCGAAGTGTAAAATAATATTGCAAAACTTGATTGCAAAACTTGTGGGATTAAAAGCGATCGCCAACTTAGCGAAAAACGCTCTTTTAATCATCTAGCTAAATAGCAGTCACTTGAGGATAACAACCTACTTGACTGCGACAACCTAGAAGTTATCTGTATTGAGATGCCACTGAATCAAGCTAAGGTCGCACCGTCACTGATTGCTCAAACGCCTAATATGCCTGCGATCGCCACCAATTTGTACGTGATTGATTATCAGAGTTTATTGGGAACACAAGCAAGATTTATCTACATTTCTTCACCAAAATTCATTTGAATTATTAGGAGCAGAAGTGTTCTGGCACTCAACGATCTGCCACGGGCTTCAACAGATTATTTGTTGTAGGAAGCTTTTCTGAAAATATCTTGCTTCCCGCAGAGTGGGCGATCGGAAAAGTCGCACATCGCGTCTTGCTGAGAACAGGCATCTCTGTTGCATCTTTAACGTCTCCCCAAAGGCACTGCTTCTAACCTGCGGTTCTGTAGCTCGGCAACCAAATCGTCGCCACTGCGATGAGCTTCCCAGTTACCCGATTCCAGCCCTTGAATAGTCCAGCTACCCTGCATCGAATTTTCATCTTCAGCAATCAGTCCTGAATAGGTGATCGGATAGGTTGATGTAGTCAAATATTGCTTGGTAAATTGGATCGTCCGCCCAATCACTTCACCCGCTGCCTGGGCTTCTCCTAATAATGGGCTGTCGTCTAAAATGCTACCGCTAATTGTGTTTCCTGCCTGCACAAACGTCACCTCAAACCGAGTAGGGTTAGCATTTTGCCAATAGGTTCCAAGCCAACTTCCGCTTATGTTTGCCATCGCGCTTCAAGCCTCCGCATCTCCAATTTGAGCCAATGCTTTCTCTCCAAAAATCGCCTCAAAATGCCGATAATGTTTAAATTCCAGCAGATTGGAAAATGGATCTTCTAGAAAAAAGGTGGAGTGTTCTAGGGTTGTTCCTAAAAAGCGGGACTTGGCAGATTGATAGAACTGAAGGTGCTGCTGTTCTGCTTGATCTAGTAGCGATCGCCACTCCGTTTCATCAGTGAAAATTAGCCCAAAGTGCCGTGGATAAATTCCTCGTTGCGGCGTGAGTGGTTCATTTGTGACATGAGCGACTAGTTGATGTCCCTGTAGATTCAAAATGATTGATCCTGCATTTTCTCGCCCGATTTGGCACCCCAAACCATCGACATAAAATCGCTTGGTGTCAGGAATATTGCTAACTGGAAAAGCAAGATGGAAAAGGACATGAGGCATAGGGGAGTAGAGGAGTAAGGACAAGGGGATGAAGGACTGATACGCAGATTAGGATGAGTGCATTTTTTGGCAGACCGCTACTGCTTAAATTCTAAACTTTGCCCCCTGCACTTAAAATAAAGATGTTGTCGCTATTCGCAAATGCACTATGGTTGATGCGAATTCAGATTTTCTCTACGTTACACCGTCTCTCAATAGCTGGATGATTGCGGTTGTGTTGAATACTGTTTTGGCAGCGATCGCGTGGATTGTGCCCAAAAAACTGCTGACCACAGCAGGCTTAATTCACGCTTGGGCGTTGGGGATCTTAATCTGGGGCTGTCTAGGCTGGCAGGGCTACGTGGTCGTCCTGTTCTACTTTTTGATCGGATCGGCGGTGACAAAAGTTGGCATTGCCCAGAAAGAAGCAGAAGGCATTGCTGAAAAGCGATCGGGCGCACGCGGACCCGAAAACGTCTGGGGTTCAGCTTTTACAGCGGCTCTGTGTGCCGTAGGGATTTGGGTTTGCACTGTTTTTTTCGCGCCAAGTCCATCTATTTCCCTAATCATACGGCTGCTGGCGTTAGGCTATGTGGCAAGTTTTAGCACAAAGCTATCAGATACGTGTGCAAGTGAAATTGGCAAGGCTTACGGTAAACGCACATTTTTGATTACGACCTTACAACCCGTTCCTCGTGGCACTGAGGGCGCGGTCAGTTTAGAAGGAACGGTGGCAGGTATTGTGGCTTCTGTGGCGATCGCCCTAGTCGGTTGGAGGGTCGGTCTAATCACGCCGGGTGAAATCATTATTTGCATCATTGCCGCATTTATCGCAACTAATATTGAAAGCGTGATTGGCGCAACCCTGCAAACTCAGGTTAAATGGCTTACCAATGAATTGGTGAATGTGGTGAATACTTTGATTGGAGCGATTGTTGCGATCGCGATCGCGCTGATCACACAATCTGTTTTTTGATACTCTGAACTCAATTTTGCTGGTCAAAGTATTAGTCATTCGCCTTTTGAATTACGAGTAATTGAGCGTCGAATTCAAAGTTTTTTATTCCTATCAATCTGCTTAATCTGCCACAGATTCTCAAGTTCAATAATTCAAAACAACCCACAGTTATTATTAGTTGCTTGCAGTTTTGCCAAATCAATTGCAAGGCTATTTTTGACTATTTTAATTAGCTGTTTGTAGAGTTATATTTTCAAGAATGAAAAGCTATAAAGTCTACTATTAGAGGGTCTAGCCCCTTTTACAAACAGCAATATATTAATTATTATATTGACTTGAGTGTGTTCTTTTTTCCCATTTGTTTTTTGCTGAATCTGATGGCAGTTGCTCAACAAAATAACTTACATCAGCATGGTTAGAAAGCTCATTAGAACGATCTATGTGAGTTTAGACTATCTGATTTTTTGAAGGTTTCTTGTTGAAAATCACTCAGATAGCTGAATGAGTGATTTCTTTTCAAAGGGTTAAGTAGGAGAAATTCAAAATGTCACGAGATGCTCTCATTGTTGGAGTGAGTAGCTACCAATTTTTGCCGAGCTTGAATGCGCCTGCTCACGATGCAGAAGCGATCGCGCAACAAATTGAAGCCTATGGAGATTTTCGGGTTGCTCGTCTACCAGAAATTGTCCAAGCTGAAAAACTGAGAATTGGCACCCAAACACTCGTCACTTTAACCGAGCTAGAAACGGCGCTCGTCAAACTTTTCAAGCCAAATGGGAACAACATTCCTCAAACCGCCTTATTTTATTTTTCTGGACATGGCTTGCAAAAAGATGCAGGCATTCGAGAAGGATACTTAGCCACGAGCGACGCAAACCCCAACGCCAATTTTCATGGGCTTTCCCTATTTTGGTTGCGTCGGTTATTGCAAGAAAGCCCAGTACGCCAGCGAATTGTGCTGTTAGATTGCTGCCACAGTGGTGAAATACTCAACTTTTTGGAAGCCGATCCCGGTGCAAAATCAGGCACCGATCGCCTGTTTATGGCAGCCTCGCGAGATTATGAAGCCGCCTACGAGTCGCTCACAGGAGACTACAGCGTTTTTACCAAAGCCCTTTTGGAAGGACTCGATCCGCGTCGGTTAACCAACGGCACGATTACAAATTACGCTCTGACGGATTGGGTCAGCACAACCCTCAAAGGCGAATCTCAGCAGCCCTTGTTTGAAAATTCTGGCAGTGAAATCATTTTGACGCGCTGCCAAGAGTCGCTGACGACCATCCAAATTGCTCCTTCACCCGAAATTTGCCCTTATCGGGGCTTAGAACCCTTTGAGGAAGGACATGCCGAATATTTTTTTGGTCGAGAACCTCTCACCGACGAACTGCTGAATAAGCTGCGTACCAGTAATTTTCTCGCGGTGGTAGGCGCTTCTGGCAGTGGCAAGTCTTCGTTAGTCAGGGCGGGCTTGGTGCATAAGTTGCAGCGGGGGCAGACCCTATCGGGCAGCAACCATTGGCAGATTCGGTTGATTACGCCCACAGAGCAACCGTTCAAAAGCTTGGCAAATGCGTTTATCAATCCGGCGGAGACTGTGATTGATCGGGCGGAACAGTTGCGTCGAGCAGAGATGATTTTGCAGGATGGGGCAGGATTGACGCAACTGGTCAAAGCCAGCCTGATGTCGGCACCGACTAAAAATGCGCGGTTTGTGCTAATCATCGACCAGTTTGAAGAAGTATTTACGCTTTGTCAGGGTGCCCATGCCGATCGCGATCGACATCGCCTGTTTAACTGCTTACTCACAGCCCTGAAAAATCTAGGCAATCAGTTCAGCATAGTTATCGTGCTACGAGCCGACTTTTTCAGCAAATACTCACAGTACAAAGGCTTGGCAGAGCAAATTGAACACAATTTAGTCATGGTCACCCCTTTGACCTATGACCAGATCAAAGCGTCCATCCTCAAACCTGCCGAGAAAATTGGGCTTCAGTGCGATCCCAACTTGGTTTACAACATGCTGCTCGATATTGTGGGTGCACCGGGTGAGCTGCCCCTGCTGCAATACACGCTCCTAGAACTTTGGCATCGACGGCAACAAAACCCAAATGGAGGCGCATCTCGACTAACGTTAGATGCTTACACCGAGCTAGGGGGCGTGCGCGGCACCTTACAAAAACGTGCAGACGAGATTTTTTATAGTTTTACGGCTGAGGAACAGCAGGTTGCAAGGCGAATTTTTATTGCCTTAACTCAGTTAGGCGAAGGCACAGAAGATACCCGACGGCGCGTACTCAAATCAGAATTAGTCAGTCCCCACTTTTCTACAGAACTGGTGGAAGGAGTGTTGGAAAAGCTCGTGATCGCTAAATTGATTGTCACAAATCAGGTGATACCAACGGGTGGTCATCAAAAGCAAATTGATCAGAGGCTTGCCAATGTTTCAACGGCGCTCCGAATTGCCCAAGTGCTACGCAATAAACCCCGTCAGGTGGTGTCAGGCTATTCCCCAAAAGATGAAAGTGCCGCTCAGCTACAGCTATCTCAAACTGGCTACACCCTGAATGTGGCGCGGTTATCCCATTCAGATTTAGAAACAGTGGAGCTTTTGCCGGGAGAAGTTTGCCAAGAAACCGTAGATATTGCCCATGAAGCGTTGATTCGCCATTGGTCACTGCTGCGAACTTGGTTGGATGAAAACCGCGAAATGCTGCGCCGTCAGCGGCGAATTGAGCGGAAAGCGCGGGAATGGTATGGCAATCAGCAATCGCGATCGCCAGAATATTTGTTGCATGGCAGCCATCTGATTGATGCAGAGGATTTTTTAGCCGTTTATCCTTATGAACTGTCGTCGTTAGCTCAGGAATATGTGTCGATTAGTCGAGAGGAAAACTGGCGATCGCACCGAGAGATGCGGTTGCTGCAAATCACGGTTCCTTGTGCTTTGCTAGTGGCGTTGGGGTTGACATTTAATCAATATCGCGTGGCGCTGACCAACGCAACAGAGAGGGACTATCAATTACAGGTGTCAACTTCGCGGCAGTGGTCGGCGATCGCTCAATCTATTTTGCAAGAACCCGATAGCGACCCAACGCCTGCTTTATTAATCAGCCGATTGGCAGCAGAACGAGGGCACACCAATGAAGCAGAATCTAGCCTGAGAGCCGCCTTGCAAAAGCTGCGGCTGCAAGCAACTCTGCAAGCAGACCAATATTCCATTCAACAATTTGCTGTTAGCCCAAACCAACAGACCCTTGCCACTTTAGATTCCACAGGAACCGTTCGCCTCTGGGCACTTAAAACGCAAACGGTTGAACAGGTCTTACAGATTGGAGTGGCAAAACCTGTAAGTGTGGCTAGTAAGGAATCGTCGCCTGCGTTCAAAGGCGCGATCGCGTTTGCCAGCGATGGCAAGTTAGTGACCAATTCTCAAGCAGGCGGCATTCAGATTTGGTCAGTGGAATCGGGCAAACTTTTACAAACTTTAGACAACGGACAGAGAGAGAGCACCCATCTAGCACTTAGCCCAGATGGGAAATGGCTGGCGGCGGCGGCAGACGATTCTGCAAAGCAGATCCCTCAAGGGACTCGCACCCTCCGCATTTGGCAAATCAGCAGCGGCAAACTTTACCTGAAACTGCCGCAAACTGATGCAATTCACAGCTTCGTTTTCAGCCCCAATGGTCAATTTTTAGCCGTTGCTAGCGGCACCACCGCAACGCTGTGGCAGATGCAAACAGGACGGCAAAAGTATCAGCTATCTCATGCAACAACCGTAAATCAGGCGGTGTTTTCACCCGATGGCACACTGCTTGCAACCGCCGCAGACGATGGCACACGACTCTGGCAAATGAGCGGCAAAATGCGTCAAACCCTGACTCCACCCCTGCCGGATAAAACCAACGATTTGGCTCAGCCATCCTCAACCCTACAGGTTTCATTTAGCCCCAATGGGCAGACCTTAGCATCCACGAAAACCAATGGTCAGGTGCAGGTGTGGGGATTGCAATCGAGGCAGATCCAAGGGCAAATCCAATCGGGGCAAATCCAAGCCGAACAACTGTGGCATACGGCAGCGAAAACAGACTTAACCCGCAATCAACCGCCAAAAACGGCGATCGCCTTTAGCCCCAACAACCGCCAGATTGCGATCGCCACCTCAACCAGCGACCACCAATCCTCTACTATTTCGATTCGCGAACTATCTACAGGTCAGGAAGTTAACCTAATTCAGGAACACTCCCGTACAATCAATGCCGTTCAATTTAGCTCAGATGGTTCGTCGATTACGACCGCTAACACCGACGGCTCTGTTCGCTTTTCCACAGTGGATCTGGATGGAGAATTGCCTGCGCTGGAAATTGGAGCAGAAACTATGCAGTGGGCTGCTTTTCAGCCGGTCGTTCAGACCCCTGATTTGCCAAACAGCATGGTCGCGATCGCCCCAAATGGCACTTTGCAACAGTGGGAACTGATCAAGCATCCGTTTCTAGCCACTGAGAACGAACACGCTTGCCAAATAGCAAATGAGGCTCAATTCTCCCCATCCTGCGCTAGAGAACCGTTTCAGAAAGTTGTCAGTCAAATGGGCAATGAATTTTCTACTTTTAGTAAGCGTGTGTATCAACGTTGGCAACGTTTTTCTTCTAATACTCCCGTTCAATTTCCCGGTGCTTCAATCAGCCAAAAACCTTTCAATCAAGCGCGCCCTTTAGCACAAAACTCTGTTGCCCAGTCTATTCCCCAGATGGTGACAACAATCAAATCAGCGACTGCCAGCATGAACCTCATTAAGCAAATCGGCAAAGGTGCCAAACTCACGAGCGTAGCCTTCAGCGCGGATCAGACCCTGATGGCGATCGCAGACGATCGCGGCACTGTTGAATTGCAAGTCGTGGCACAAGCGGTTACTCGTCGGTACTCCTTACAGGCTCCAATCTCGACAACCCCTCAGCCTTCACTACAAAAAAGTAATAGCGATCGCCCCAGTGTCGTCCGTCAACTTGCCTTTAGCCCCGATGGACTCAAGCTTGTAGGGACGGGAACCGACCACACTGTGCGAGTTTGGGATGTGCCCACTGGAAAACTGCTCCATCGCCTCACAGGACATGAGGGGTTTATCGAGCAAGCCCAATTTAGCCCCGATGGTAGTCAGGTTGCCAGCGCAAGTTGGGATCGCACCATTCGCATCTGGGATAGCTCCACAGGTATCCTATTGACGACTTTCTCTCACAGTGATGCAGTCACCAGCGTTCATTACAGTCCCGATGGGCAACGCCTTGCCATTACTAGCTTGGATGGAACGGCTCAAGTGCTAGATGCTCAAACTGGAGCCGTGCGCGTAATTATGGCAGGTCATCGGGGAGCCGTGCTAGATGCGAACTTTAGCCCGGATGGACAGGTGCTTGTGACTGCCAGTGCCGATGGCACCGCGCGATTGTGGGATATCAACACTGGCACCGAAAAAAGTTTGCTGCGTCCGTTCAAAGCTACGGAAAAGCTTGATCCAGTCAAGCGCGCTTTTTTTAGCCCCGATGGACACTATGTTGCCACTGTGAATGGAAATGGCAAGCTGCGGTTATGGACGACCCATTGGCAGAGCTTGTTGGAACTTGCCCGCGATCGCAGCTTGCGCCAGCTAACACCTGAAGAATGCCTGCGCTACTTGCGCCTTGCTCCGAGCGTTTGCCCTAGTTTGTCGCTCAATTCAATCAATGGTGGAAATAACCGTCAAGCAGGAAGATAGTTTTGAGTTCGAGTTCGGAGTTCAGAATGGGAGTTTTGAATTCGTAGTTCATCATTTGCCCTTCGCCATATCTCCTAGGTCAACGCTACGCGAACGTAACTCGTCATTTTGTGTCATTTGCCACCATCTTTTGATAGCCCTGGTTTGCCTTCGCGAAATTCACCCGTATAGCGCTTACCGTTGGCATACACAACGGTTCCACGTCCATTAGGGCGACCGTTATACAGTTCACCCGTGTAGGATTGAAACGTGCTTTCCTTTGGGAAGGTGCAGGTGCCTTTGCCGCTCAAGGTATTGTTGAAGAAAGTACCGTTACAAGTAGTACCATCGGCATTTGTAACAACGCCTTTACCGTTGATCACACCCAGATAAAACTGCCCGTTGTAAGAGTAGGCGGTTTTGCCATCTTTAAAGAAGGCGAATTTGCCAATTCCATGAGGTTGTCCGCCAGCAAATTGCCCAACATAGCGATCGCCATTGGCAAAGGTATAAGTGCCACGTCCATGAAACTCGCCATTCCGAAACGTTCCTTCATAACGACGGTTATCAGCAACTGCTAAAAAGACTCCTCTTCCATTGGGTCGCCCATTTTTCATCTGCCCTTGATAGCGATCGTCATTGTCATAAACCAGCGTTCCATTGCCATCAAAGGTTTTATTCCGAATGTCTCCCCGATAATATTTATAGGGTCCACCAATATCTTTCTCACCTTGAATTACGCAAATACCTTGACCGCTATCTCCCTGAAATTGACCTTCACATCGCCAAACATCTTGATTGCCACCCTTTAGTTCAAGATAGCCATACTTTGCATAAGCGGGCGCAATGCTATTCAGCCCAAGCAGTGTACTGACCACTGCCAAAGCCATCCCACTATGAAAAGAATGGGCAGATAGTTTCAAGCGATTTCTCATGTTGCCTCCTCAAAATTTCATCAAGAACATTTGCTTAATTAAAAGAGTTTTGATGGTTTATCCAGTGATGGTTCAACTATAAACTTCCTATTCAATCAGAATACGAAACTGTCTTCTCTACTGCAATCATTCTTCCCAGGTTGGCAAAATTTGCCCTCTTCAAAAGCGGAAATCTATTGATCAGGCTGGCTTCAAACTTGGAAAGCAAAATCCCATTTGCTGAACAAGCTATTCGCCAAGTTTCAACAATAAGCGATCGCCACTTCAAAAGTAGAGAATCTGATTAACGAAATTTATGATTTTCGACAGATGAATCTGATTAGAGTTATCTTGGAATTAAAGTCAGTTAGAGGATTTAAAGTTATGGGTTCGCAAAGACTAGTTGCATTAGTCGGAGCTATCACAATTGCGATCGCTGGTTGTAGCTCCGACGACACTACTACCACTACGGCTAGCTCCCCATCTCCTGTTCCTGTCACAACCCCAATCCCCAAAGCTGTCACTGCCCCGGCAGCTCAACCGCTTGTCGTTCAAAAAAAACAAAGCACTCCCACAGTAGCGGGATTGATTCAACCCACCAATGCTGAGGAACGCGCAAGGCAGGTTGAATCCGACATTAAGAATAGCCAGAATAGAAACCCATTTGTCGGGCTTCCCCCCGCATTACCCAAGCCGACAACTAATGCTTCCAAACCAGTTCCTAATGTGGCAGAACTGCCCAAAGCAAGTACTCCTAAAACGGGAACTCAACCCGCAAGACCAACCAGCGGTAACGCAAATAGCCCGATCGCAAGCGGTCCTTTAATTCCCCCCATCTCCCTGAAAGAGAGTCCCACGATTCCAAAAGCTCAGGATGCTCCACTAGGATCTAATGTTCCCCCTGCACTGCCATCTGCACCCTCAACCGCCGCTGCCAGTGCTGTTGAAGTCACAGGTGTCGTGGTTGTTGGCAGATCTCCGCAGGCAATTGTAATCGTGCCCGGTGACCCAGGCAGTCGTTATGT
>CASBQE010000319.1 GCA_949127665.1 Synechococcales cyanobacterium PMM_0083 | reverse complement strand
TGTAACCTGGGAAGCAACGGCTGGCTGCAACATATAGTTGATCCAGGCATAAGCAGCATCTTGGTTGGGCGCATTTTTAGGAATCACCATCGTGTCGCTCCACAATGAGGTGCCACTTTGCGGAACGACATATTCTATTTTTGGGTTTTCTTGGGCAACGAGGACTCCATCGATTGAAAACCCCATTGCCATGACTAAATCTCCAGCGAGTAACTGATCGCGCCATCCGTCGGTGGTAAAGCTGGCGATCGCAGGTTTTAGCACCTTCAGTTTTTCAAATGCTTCCTGGATTTCATTGGGATTAGTGGAATTGTAAGAGTACCCCAGCGATCGCAGCGTCGCCCCAAACACCTCCCGCGTATCATTTAACAGCGTAATCCGACCTGTCAATTTTTCCTGGTTTTTCCAAAGATAATTCCAATCATCTGGCGGCGGATTGATCTTGTCGCTATTGTAAATTAATCCCGTAGTGCCCCAACTGATTGGCACATGATGACGATTGCCGGGATCATGCACGGAAGCCCGAAACTTAGGCAAAATATTTTCTAGACCTGAAATTTTAGACTCGTCTAACTCTCTCAGCAGCTTGAGTTCCAGCATTTTGGCAACCGAATAGTCAGATGGATAAACAATGCTATAGGCGGCTCCTTTACCTGCCTGAAACGTTGCCAGCATGGTTTCATTCGCATCAAAAGTATCCGCAATCACGCGAATTCCAGTTTGGGCAGTAAATTCCCGCAGCAAGTCAGCATCAATATAGTTAGACCAAGTGTAGATATAAAGTTCATTCGCTGCACTTGGTTTTCCCGGCAACGGGCGCACTTCTGCCAAAGTCCAGCCGCAGCCCGATAGCGCTAGCCCAGAAGCTGCCGCGATCGCGCTCTGCAAAAACTGGCGACGGCTGGAATGATGGGATGAAGAGTCATACAAAATCGCGATATATCTCCTACCTAGAACCTGAAGCCTGAAACCGATTACCGTTCCCCTGTGATAGGCAATGCCAGACAATCGTTAAGATCCCACGCTAAATAAAGCGGAGTATCTTCTCCAGGGAGGTCACCGGAGATATTAGGCTGCATCACGGTCAGGCGATCGCCGGATGCTAACTCCACTCCATAGTGAACATGAGTTCCCAGATACATAACTGTGCGAAGTCGTCCTTCAAAGGCATTGGCTTCATCCTCAAAGGGCGATCGGCTCAGGCGAATTTTTTCGGGACGCACACTCACGACCACTGAGCCAGAAGTCAGAGGTTCCCCATTAGATGGCTTTGCCTTCATTTTCAACCCGTTATCGGTAATCAGCCACAGAGCATTAGCAGAAAACCCTTCAATTTTGCCGTAAAACAGGTTGGTATCTCCAATAAAATCTGCCACAAACGGAGTTTTAGGATGCTCATAAATCCGTTCTGGAGAGTCAATCTGTTCAATTTTGCCTTGATTCATCACCGCAATGCGATCGCTTAAGCTCATTGCTTCTTCTTGGTCATGCGTCACCATCACAAAAGTTAAACCGAGTTCCTGATGAAGCGTGGATAGCTCGACCTGCATTTCTTTTCGCAGTTTTAGATCCAGAGCGCCCAGAGGTTCATCCAACAGCAGCACCGCCGGACGATTGACCAACGCTCTTGCCAATGCCACACGCTGCTGTTGTCCGCCGGAAAGTTGGGCTGGAAAACGCTTGGCAAACCCATCCATTTTCACCAGCTTTAACGCTTCATCCACTTGTTTCTGCACCTCTGCCTTGCTTTGTTTTTTCAGCCTTAATCCAAAAGCAATATTTTCCCAAACAGTCAGATGGCTAAATAGGGCATAGCTTTGAAAGACGGTGTTGACTGGGCGGCGATAGGGTGGCACTCGGTTGACCGATTGACCTCGAATCAAAACTTCTCCTGAAGAGGGAGTTTCAAAGCCTGCCACCAGACGGAGCGTGGTGGTTTTGCCACAGCCAGAAGGTCCTAAGATGCTAAAAAATTCTCCTCGACAAATAGTCAAATCAACGCCGCGAACAACGGGTTCGTGGTTGTAAACTTTGAAAACATTACGGAGTTCGACATCAAATTCGGTGTCGGCTATCGTAAACGTTCGATTTTGGATCGCAGCCTGAGACATAGTAGAAATTTCCCTGTGAGCGTTCAATCCTCATCTCGCAATTTTGATAAGGTGTTGAAGCAGACATTTGATGTATCGGATCGATTCACCCTCTATTCACGAAGCCACGTTAGGCTTGCCCATCTGGCAATTCGCCAAACCTACAGCCAAACATGCACCCAAAGTAAACTATCCTAGCAATCTGGGGAATTGCGAAGTTTTCTCAGATTGAATGATTATAGATTGCCCAACTCGCAAACAGAGTTATCAACTAGCTATTTTTCTTTTATGTTGCATCTATCTAAATTTTGTGAATTGCAATTGCAAAAGATAAATATTTGATTCTGGGTTGATATTTTTCGGTGCATTTAATGGCAATTATCGCTTGCGCTAAAGTTTACGTTTACTCAGTTGCTCTGAGTTACTAAGTAAACAAGTTGTTACTGTTACGGGTTCATGACGTTAACTCAATCGCCTTTTACGACGGTCACTCAAGCTGAAAACCGCACTGTGGGGCAGCGCTATCGCTCTGTTTTTTTAATGGCGATCGCCTCTCTCATAGTGCTGGGTGGTTTGGGAGGTCGCTTAGTATATTTGCAGCTTTTAGACGGTGCTGCCAATCGAAAACTCGCTGAAAACAATCGCATTCGGCTGATTCCGAAGCAACCTGAGCGCGGCAAGGTTTTGGATCGCAAAGGTCGAATATTGGCAGGAAGCCGATTGTCTCACTCAGTGTTTTTGTGGCCCTTAGCCCGGAAGAAGGGTGAATGGGGCAGCACGATTAAGCGCCTCTCTCAAATTCTCAAGATCCCTAAAGACGTGGTGCAATTGCGGCTAGATCAGGCTGGGTATAACTCACCGTTTTTGGTGCGAATGGCGCGGGGCATCAGTCCGGCGCAGGTGACGGCTCTGACAGAATATAGTGCGGAGTTAGACGGCGTGCAGGTGGATGCGGAAGCGGTGCGCTACTACCCGAATGGCGATTTGGCAGCCCATATATTAGGTTACACGGGCGAACTCAGCGATGAGGAACTGAAGCGGCGCAAGGATGATGGCTATCGGCTAGGAGATGTGACCGGGCAAATGGGCATCGAGTTAGCCTATGAGAATCTGCTGCGGGGCGAGTGGGGCGGTCAGCAGGTGGAGGTGGATGGAGCCGGGCAGGTGGTGCGAATTTTGGGGCAGAAGTCTACCAAAACAGGTCAAGATGTGACCCTGACGCTGGATGTAGATTTGCAAAAGGCGGCGGAGCAGGCGTTGGGCGATCGCAAAGGGGCGATCGTGGCGCTTGATCCTCGTAATGGCGCTGTTTTAGCAATGGTCAGCCGTCCCGCATTTGATCCTAATTTGTTTTCAACCCGGATCACCGATGCCCAATGGCAACGGTTACAAAGTGCAGATCATCCCTTTGTGAACCGCGCACTCCAAGCCTTTCAACCCGCTAGTACGTTTAAGATTGTGACCACGGCGGCAGGTCTGGAGTCTGGCAAGTTTACTCCCGATACCGTATTACCGACCTATCCGTCTATTACCATTGGCGGCATTGAATTTAATGATTGGAACCGGGCGGGTTTTGGTCCGTTAGATTTTCCAGGCGCGATCGCCCACAGCAGCGACACTTTCTTTTATCAAGTGGGAATGACCATTGGCGATCAAACCCTAATCGACTGGACGCGGCGCTTTGGATTTGGGCGCAAAACTGGGATTGAGCTATCGGTTGAAGAGTCTCCCGGATTGGTGCCTGATGATGCTTGGAAGCGGAAAGAATTGAAGGAAGGCTGGTTTTTGGGCGATACCGTCAATATGTCAATTGGGCAAGGATTTCTGCTGACATCCCCGCTGCAAGTGGCTGTGATGTTTGCGGTGCCTGCCAACGGCGGTTTTTTGGTGAAACCCCATCTATTGAAAGACAATGAGGAATCTAAAAACTGGCGTGAATCGTTGAATATGTTGCCAACAACGACCCAAAAACTGCAAAAAGGCTTGCGCGAAGTGGTAACCTACGGCACAGGTGGGGGAGTCTATGATCCAAGCCTGCCTGCGATCGCGGGTAAAAGCGGCACCTCCGAAGATGTGGGCGGCGGCTCGGATACCTGGTTTGGTGCCTATGCCCCCTCTGATACTCCTGAAATTGTGGTAGTCTCCTTTGCCGAAAAATCCGGCGGTGGTGGTGGTTCGGTGGGTGCGCCGATCGTGCGCCAAGTGCTGAAGGCATACTTTGATTTGAAGAAGAAAACACCCTCCTCGCCAAAATCAACCGCCAGCCCGGTGCCTTAGGAAGAATAGGAACCTAGGCAAACCTCGGAGGCTTAGTGGTGCAGAAAAGTCTTGAACGGTTGATATATCAGGGGTCTCAGTGAGACAGGGGTGACCGAGCGGGGCACCGCATGAGATGCTCAAGTTATCACACAAAAGACATACCCATGCCAGTTCCCCACCTCTATCGTCAACTGCAAACTCAGCTAAGTCAATGGATCAATCCT
>CASBQE010000318.1 GCA_949127665.1 Synechococcales cyanobacterium PMM_0083 | reverse complement strand
GTATAAATCATCGTCGTCTTGACATCCTTGTGACCTAATAACTCCTGCACTGTGCGAATGTCATAGCCATCCTCCAATAGATGCGTTGCAAAACTGTGACGTAACGTGTGACACCCCACCCGTTTAGCGACGTGTGCCATTTATACCGCAGATTTCAGCGATCGCTGGATACCACTTTCATGTAGATGATGACGACGCACGATGCCACTACGCGGATCGGGCGATCGACTCGGTGAAGGGAAGATAAACTGCCAGATCCACGAGCGATCGGCATTGGGATACTTCCGTTCCAACGCAAACGGCAAATAGACCGCCCCATAGCCCTGATCTAAATTCCGGTGATGTAATTGCCTAACCTGCTGAAGATGGATCTGTAACGATTCAATTAGACTGCTAGGAAGCATCGTTAGTCGGCTTTTCTGACCTTTAGCATCACGCACAACAATTTGGCGCTGGGCAAAATCCATGTCCTTGACCCGCAACTGCAACCCCTCGGTTAACCGTAAACCGCTGCCATACAATACCTTCAGCACTAATCCCTGAACCCCCGATACTCGCTGCAAAACAGTCCGCACTTCATCTTTCGTAAGCACAGTCGGTAAGTAGCGTGAACGTTTCGCTCGCACCGCGTCTAACGGCGTATCAAATTCCTGCTTCAACACATAACGATATAGGAACAACAACGCACTAAGTGCCTGATTTTGAGTGGAAGCAGACACCTGCCCATCCACTGCCAGGGAAGTCAGGAATGCTTCAATCTCTGCATATCCCATTTCTTTGGGATGCTGTTTGTTGTGAAAGAGAATATAGCGGCGAATCCATGTCACATAAGCTTGCTCGGTACGGTAGGAATAATGCTTTAGCCGGATTGCGTCTCGAACTTGATCAAGCAATTTCTTGGGTCGGGTTTCCATCACCAATGGTAGATACCTAAAAGAACAGATGTACTGAGTATTACATATTGCATCCTTTTTTGTTGATGAAAATTTTGTGAAGTTATCCGAATAACTCCCATTAGCAAGGCTAGTATTGAGAACAGAATCTACATAACATCCCAAATTCAGGTAGTTACGCAAGTTTTGATCGGTATAAGATCCCAATTCAGGCAGATATGCTTACTTTTTATCCGCATAAGATCCTATTTTGGGGAGTTATGCCGACAAATTTCAGTCTATCTCCCCCATGCAGGATGTTATCCAGATCAAGATCTGCCTAATCACCCCAAATCGGGTAGTTATCCAGATTAGAAAGGTTAAGATCAGTCTAAATAAGAGTTAGACCGCTAGGTTATCTGTGGAGGAAGAAATGAGTACACCGCAAGGTGGTTGGAATTTTGGATGGTCTGTTACAGTTGCCATTGTTACAGTTGTGGGTGGTGTACTTGCACTAGCAGCAATGAATAAGTTGCCTACAGAAATGTTTGGAGTGAGATGGTCAAACCCATCACTATCAGTTCAATCACCAATCACGCCATCCCCCATACTAGAGACTAAACCCACCAACTTATCGTCCCCTAATGAGCTACAACAGCCTTTATGGAAATTCATGGGGAAAGCTTCAACGGGGGAAAGTGTTTACGTCGATAGCAGCAGTGTCAAAAAAACAACTGGCTCCATTAACTTCACCTATAAAATTGGAAATGAATTAGTTGACGCTCGCGCTGATTGCAGTGGTAATCGGTGGTACGCGAGTAAGTACGGTTGGTCTAGTCCTTCAAGTCAAGCGACGCAAGAAATGTTGAGCTATGTTTGCAAACCTTGAACTTCCTAGCTGATCGCGTAGGTCGGGTGGAGCATCGCAAAATCCGATGCAAGCTTTGAAGCTCACAATCAACTCTCCAAGCTAAAATGAGAGGGTTAAGTCGCAGCGAGGTCAAACCTATGACAGTTCGACAGCCCCGCTATAGCAAAGAAGAATTTGCCCGTCGTGGCAATGAGATTTATGAGTCTCAGGTGCGATCTCAGGTCGAAACTGGCAATCATGGAAAGATTGTGGCGATCGAAACTGCACCAGTTACGTCGTCTAGTCAAACTGCAAGCAGCGCATCACCATCATTATCACCAAAGCCTGAGTATGTTCGCCCAACCACTGCGGATAACGGTGTTCCATTCCCTGCTATATCAAGCTACATTGACGGTTATCCAGTTCGGTTAACGGATGGCTACTCAACTGTAACTGTTGACAACTCACAAAATGACTCAGACGTATTTGTGAAGCTGTTCACATTAGACACTAACCCTCCAGAGCCAGCAAGAATATTTTTTATTCGTGCTCGTGAGACATTTGCAGTTGAAAATGTTAAAGCTGGCAATTACGACGTTAGGTATCGTGACCTTGACTCTGGAGGATTTTCACGTACAGATCAGTTTAATCTTAAAGAAATTGAAACTGTAGGAGGAATCCAATTCAGTAAAATTACATTAACTCTTTACAAAGTACGTGGTGGTAATATGCAAACTCATGCAATCTCGGAAAATGAGTTTTGAGCCGATAGAGAGCTAACAACCCGGTTGGAGCGGACTGGTGAGAGATTTTGGTGTTGTCGCAAAGGTTGCTTGCAGCCGCTCAACCGGAACGTTAGCCCTCTTCCTTCAGCCGAGCTTGTAGTTCACTTCCAATAACTTGCGGGTGGCAAAGTGTTGCTAGGCGGAGATGGGGTAAGTGGGGGCGATCGCGTCTCAGCGCTATCATCCGAGAGTGGTTGAATGAGTGGCGAAGATGGAGTAAGTGGGGGCGATCGATCGGGTTGCCGGAGATCAGGAGAGTGGGTTGGGTGGAGAGAGGCGATCGGTTTGAGTTCAGGGCATGGGTTCAGTTGAGTAGGCTGAGCGTCCCAGTGCTAACAACGCCATGCAACGGACTGCTGGTTCAGACATTGGCTTCGCTTTACAATGGTCGGCAGCCGCTGATGGCAGCCGTTAGCCCTCAAGGTTGCCTGTGGAGACAGTGCATTAGGCTTGTCTGTCGGCATTCAAATTCAAGTGGCTTCAAGCTCATCTGTAGAGCAGATACCTGTAGAACACTAAATCTCTAAATGTAGTAGCAGGTTAAACTAAGAACAGATAAGCAGTATCCTCACCAATGCCTACGGTTCTTCAAGTTGGTCCCTACAGTTTCATCTTTTTCAGCTCCGATAGAGGTGAGCCTCCTCATATTCATGTTAAACGCGATCGGCAGTTGGTTAAGTTTTGGCTGAGTCCTGTTTCTTTAGACAAGAATCGAGGGTTCAAAGACCGCGAACTCAATGATATTGCTCGGCTTGTGGAGGAACACAAACAAACATTTTTGGAGGCTTGGCATGACTACTTTGACGCTTGAGACAGAACCCCTTGCAGCACAAGTCAGAGTAACAGATGAGAAGTTAATTATAGATTTGGTTGATGGGCGAAGTTTAATTGTTCCTCTACCTTGGTATCCTCGTTTACGGCATGCTTCTCAAGAAGAACGGCAGAACTGGCAACTCTTAGGAGATGGTTATGCAATTGAATGGGTTGATTTGGATGAACATATTGGTATTGAAGGTCTGTTAGCAGGTAGACAAAGTGCGGAGAGCCATCAGTCTTTTGAACGTTGGCTAGCGACACGAGAAGCCTCTTTACGGCTTGAGAGGGCTAACAATTCAAATGCAGCGGACGGTTGAGAGTTGCTGATGCTGGGTTTGAAGTTATCTGCCGCCGCTGATTTGAGACGTTAGCTGGCTCCGCATCAAGTCTTTGCACTTGTCTTTCGAGGTGATCTGTCAGTCCGAAAGCGCCCAGAAAGCTGTCTGTTGAGGCAGTGCT
>CASBQE010000317.1 GCA_949127665.1 Synechococcales cyanobacterium PMM_0083 | reverse complement strand
TGGTATGTCGCGTTCTCTTTTTGAAGTGCCTTAGTTTGCTAGAAGGATTGTCAGTGTCAGAGTAATTGTCGCGATCGCCTTTTTCATCAGCGAATCGGTAGGCGCGATCGCTTTTCTCAAAGCTATTTCTGCTAGAGGATTAAGCCACGCAGCTTTTGGTTAGGGTTGCCTGAGTGTCCTTAAATATTGAGACGAAAGTGAAGATAAACTGAAGGTGAACCATGCTGAGAAGGTGGAGGCAGAAGTGGAGATTGGACGGGATGGTCAGCAACAGTTTGTAGAAGGATCTGCTGTAGACCAGCGGATTAGGGCGATCTCCTACAGTTTGGATGCCCTAATTCCAGGGCTTTACATCTGGTTGGGGGGAATCAAAATTCGATTGGGTGGAAGTCTGCCCGAAACGAATTATCCTGGGATGCTTCACAGTCCAATGGGAATTGCGATCGTGTTGCCTGGATATCGCATTTACAGCAAAGAATTATCGCATACAGCTTAAGTCTCAACATCGCTCTCTGGAAGAACACCTTCAGAAGATTGCTGGAGAACTGAGCAAGCCACCAGGAGCACAACGAACTGGGTTAGTTGCTAAATGGGAGAAGACGGTTGCAGTTTGTAGACATCACATTGCTAAATTAGAGCGGAGGTTAGGCAAATGACAATTACTTACGATAAATCTTTAGAACTTCTCAAAGTCCACCTAGCAGAATATCGACCGCAGTTGGAGAAGGCGTTAGCGGCAGTTAAAGTTTTAGAGACTGCTGCACCTGATTCAGATGAGTTTAGTGATGCGTTGGCAGAGCTTCATGTAGGCGCGACGGTTTTGGAACCCTACTCAGAAGGAATGGTGATCGCGATCGATGAGTTTACAGAAGACCAGCCCGACTAGAGGCAAAAGGCAATCAGCAAGCAATTAGTTAAACAGGTAGTGCTTTTTGACATCGCTGAGGATGTTCCAGGTGCAAGCCATGCCCGCCGGAAAGACGACCAAATCGCCTTTGCCCATGCTCACAGGTTGCCTAGCCCTGGGCGTAACGATGACTTCTCCCTCCAAAAAATAGCAGGTTTCCGAATTACCGTAATACCAAGGAATTTTAGAGACTTCCTTTGTCCAAATGTCCCAAGTGAAAACGCCAAGCAGGTCTAACCGTTTTTGGCTGGGGTTGTGTTCTACTTTGATGTTCATAACGGTGGTGAAGAGTCCGATTCCACATTGTAGCGGTGAAGCAGGGTGATGATGAAGGATGCGGCGATCGCGCGGGTTGGTCGTGCATTAACAGGCTGCTGCCAACCTTGAACGAGGTGGGGCGATCGCCACAGTTCCAAATGCTCCACGGCTGGATCGGCATAAAAACTTGACTCTCCGGCACCTAACAGCGCTGAACTCCAGTGGGTAAAGTGGTCGTGGCTCAGCCGATGGATCGGAAAATCTCCCCACAGAGGGACACCCCACCCATCTAAAGCGATGAATCCTTGAATGGTGCCGCCGATCGCCTGCCAACCGTGCGCTGCTGCGATCGCGCCTACCACTCCCGCACTGAAGGCAATGATTGAGATCGGGGTTTGCAAGCCTGTTTTATTCGACTGTTGATGCATCCAGTGCAGAATGTCTAATGCAGAGTAGGCTGGATAGCGATCCGTAGGAAAGACCAACCATGAAACCCTGTTGATAGCTGTAACAGATGCCAACCCTTGGATAAAACATTCTGTTAGGTGCGGTTCATGCACTCCCGGACATACTACAACCTGCATTTTCACCTTTTCGTTTCTGAATGTTTAATGCAATCTGCTATTTACTGCGATTGTCGCTCATCCCCCCCATAGGGATGTTAGCCTATAGGGAATAGCAGAATCTTACTGGTTATATTTTTAGACTAAACTGTTCAGTAGAGATTTTTAAGCTAATACATTTTCTGTTTGACTTACCGAGGAATTTTACGTGGTCGCTACTTCTGATAAAATCCAAACTTTGCCTACCTCAACTGCCCAAAGCCGCGTTGCTGTCTTGCTGATGGGCTATGGCGAAGTGGAAAGCTACGAAGACTTTGCCAATTATAATGAGCAGGCATTAAACCTGCTCACCGCAAAGTTTGCTCCCGTGCCGACCTGGATTTATCCGCCGTTGGCAAAGCTGTTGGCGATGTTTGATTTGCACGAGTGGGGGCACCAGCATGGCAACTTCATTTCTCCTCACAATGCCATTTTTGAGCGGCAGCGTGTGGGCATTGAGCAGAATTTGCAGGAGCGTTGGGGCGATCGCGTCAAAGTATTCAAAGCGTTTAACTTCTGTGCGCCCTTTTTGCCAGAGCAAGTCCTCACCCAAGTTAAAGCAGAGGGCTTTGATAAACTGCTGATCTATCCACTGTTGGTGGTCGATTCGATTTTCACCAGCGGTATTGCCGTCGAGCAGGTGAACCAAGCATTGCAAAATTTGACGGACGATGGTGAACATTGGGTCAAAGGCACTCGCTACATTCCATCGTTTTACAATCAGCCTGCCTACATCGACCTGATGGCGCAACTGGTCGAAGACAAAATTCAGGCAGAACTGGCTCAGTCATACTTGCCCTCTCAGATTGGAATTGTGCTGATGAACCACGGCTGTCCCCATAAAGCAAAAGGCTTTACATCGGGAATTGATGAAAGTCAGACAATGTATGAATTGGTGCGCGATCGCTTGATCTACCGCTATCCGTTGATTTCCGTCGGCTGGCTCAACCACCAAACGCCGCTGATTGAATGGACACAGCCCAATGCTGATTTGGCAGCACGAAACTTGATGGCAGTAGGAGCTAAGGCGCTGGTGTTTATGCCGATTGGGTTTGCCACGGAAAATCACGAAACCCTGCTAGATGTCGCCCACATCATTGAGGCAATTAGTCGCAAATACCTGAACGGCACCTATGTGCAAATGGATTGCGTCAACGACAACCCCCAATTTCTCAACATGATCGCCGATTGGGCAAACCCTCAAATTGAGGCGCTGTTTGAAGAGGAAGCGATCGCGGTCAACCCCAGCCTAGCGCCTGCTCACATTCCTCATGATCATGGACATCACGGGCACGACCACGGACATAGCCACGATCACGGGCACCAGCATTAGATTGAGAGCTAGGGCTAGAATTAGAATCTATCCTGCCTAAAGCTAACTGAAACCATGTCGATTCGCTTTGAAACTGATCGGCTATTGATTCGCGATTGGCTTCCTCAAGAAGACGCTAAGCAAGCCTTTCAGATCTATGGCGATTCCATTGTTCTGCAGTTTATCGGCAGCGGTAAAATAGAGGAAAGCGTCGAAACTCAGCGCCTATCGTTGCAGCGAATGGTTAACCGCTATGCAGAGTTAAATAATGGCACTGGAGCTTGGGCGATCGCCGAAAAATCTAGTGGGCAAATTGTTGGAACCGTAATCTTAAAACAATTGCCAGACGGTGCTGGGCATCTCACTCAGGACTATGAAATCGGCTGGAATTTAAGGCAAGCATCTTGGGGCAAAGGATATGCCACTGAGGCTGCTCGTCCCGCGATCGTCCACGGCTTTCAAAGCTTAAATCTTCCAGTCCTTTATGCGGTGACTAATCCCGTGAATCAGGCTTCTATTCGGGTCACACAGCGCTTAGGCATGACTCCACTCGGACGAACGCAAAAGTATTACGGGGTTGAAACAGAACTCTTTAAACTTGAGAATCCTAGTCAAAAGGAAGGCTAATAAAAATTAGCATCATTCTCTCGATCGCCGAATCTCAAACTTTGCTGTCACTCACACCTTCAAATCGTTATGCCTGACCTCCCCACATTGACAACCGCCACTGTTTGGGCAATTCTCAAAGACGAAATCAATGATGCCACAGCAAATCGTTTAGTGTGGCGCTGTTTGGGCTATCAGCAAAATGAAACAACGGGTGAGTGGGATGCGAGTTTGGTTGCTCTAGATTGGCAAGAAGCTTATCCTGAACCGCCGGATTTTATTGAAAACCGTCCGCCTACGGTGAAGTTGACGCGATCGATTCCCGCAGAAAATAAACAGTTGCTTAAAGAGAAACTTGGCTTTCAAGGCTACACCGTGAGCGAACTGGTGCCTCGTAAAACTCGCCGTGCCACGATCGCCAATTGGCTCCTCAGCTATATGCAAATCCACGCGATCGCCGATTAATTACATTCAGCAATCCCATTCTGCGACGGTGCTTTCGGCTATGATCCAACTATGAATCAGTATTTTGCAACGGTTGCTCGTGGGCTGGAGGAGCTTGCAGCTAAAGAGTTAGAGCAACTGGGCGCTCATGCCGTCGAGCCAGGTTTTTGTGGAGCTTCCTTTAAGGGCGATCGCGCCTTGCTCTATCGCGTCAATCTTTGGGCGAGGCTGCCCTTCCGCATCTTATTCAAGCTGGGTGAGTTTCCCTGCCGGGATGCGGGCGAACTTTATAGCGGGATTCAAACGATTGATTGGTCAGTTTATCTCACGCCAGATCTCACGCTGGCGGTGAATGCCACAGGCAAAAGTGAGCAGTTGAATCATACTCACTTCACAGCGCTTCAGGTTAAAACGGCGATCGTCGAGCAGCAGCAAGAAACGCTGGGCGATCGCTCTGATGTGGAACTGCAAAACCCCGACGTGCAGATCAGCATTCACCTCGATCGCGACGTGTGTAGCGTGAGCCTCGATAGCTCTGGCAAGAGCTTGCACCGTCGAGGCTATCGTCCTGCTGTGGGTGCAGCGCCTTTAAAGGAATCACTCGCGGCAGCGCTGATTCAACTTTCAGGCTGGCAGCCCGATCAAATGTTTTACGATCCGCTGTGTGGGTCTGGCACCTTACCGTTGGAAGCCAGCTTAAAAGCGCTCAACATTGCTCCCGGTCTGTTTCGAGAGCAGTTTGGGTTTGAAACTTGGCTGGATGCTGATCCAGCGCTTCTCCAACACCTGATTCAAGAGGCAGAAAAAAGCCAACGAGACAGCCTGCTCGCGCCGATTTGGGGCAGCGATCGCGATCACAATGTGATTGAGCAAGCGATCTCCAACGCGACGAACTGCGGTGTACTCAATCACGTCTACTTCGCTCAAATCGACCTTGCAGATGTGGTTGCCCCCGCAGACAGCGGCGTTTTATTCTGCAATCCACCCTATGGCGAACGATTAGGACGAGACAGCGATTTGGGAGCGTTCTACAAACAGTTAGGCGACGTGCTGAAACACCGCTTCAAAGGGTGGACGGCGTTTGTGTTAAGTGGCAACAAAGAGCTTTCGCAGTCGATCGGGCTGAAATCGTCTCAACGGATGGCGGTCTATAATGGTGCGTTGCCCTGTCAGTTGATGAAATATGAACTGTACTGATCGGGAAGGCAAAAGGCAAAATAAAGATAGCCCTTTTTGCTGAAAGATATGTTTGATGTGTAATGGCTGACTATGGTGCGACTCACTGAAATAAAACTGCCGCTTGACCATTCTGAGGATGCGATCGCGAGTGCCATTCTTAAAAAGCTGCAAATTGCTCCCGCAGATTTGCTAAGTTACTCCATTTTTAAACGTAGCTACGATGCCCGTAAAAAGGAGGCGATCGTGCTGGTTTACATTGTGGATGTGGAGACGACCCAAGAGAAAAGCCTGCTCCAGCGGTTTAAAAAAGATCCGCATATCATTCCCACGCCAGATATGAGCTATCGCATGGTGGCGCAGGCTCCTGACAATTTGGCAAGTCGCCCGATCGTAATTGGCACGGGACCTTGCGGGATGTTTGCGGGATTGCTGCTGGCGCAAATGGGGTTTCGTCCGATTCTGTTAGAACGTGGGAAAGCCGTGCGCGATCGCACCGTTGATACGTTTGCATTTTGGAAAAAGAAAGACGAGTTAAACCCAGAATCAAACGCGCAGTTTGGCGAAGGCGGAGCAGGCACCTTTTCGGACGGCAAACTCTACAGTCAGGTGAAAGATTCCAACCATTATGGGCGCAAGGTACTCACCGAACTCGTCCAGTCAGGCGCTTCACCAGAGATTTTATATATCAACAAACCGCACATCGGCACCTTCAAACTGGTCGGCATCGTTCAAAGTATCCGCGCCAGAATTGAGGCTTTGGGCGGCGAAATTCGCTTTCAAAGTCGAGTCGAAGACCTCCATATTGAAGCGGGACAGGTGCAAGGAGTCACCCTTGCCAGCGGCGAGTATATTGCCAGCAGCCATATTGTGCTGGCAGTGGGTCACAGTGCCCGCGATACGTTTCAAATGCTGTTCGATCGCGGCGTTTATATTGAAGCAAAACCCTTTTCAATCGGCTTTCGGGTCGAACATCCGCAAACCCTGATTGATCGCTGTCGGTTTGGCGATCGCTCTGGTCATAAGCTCTTAGGTGCGGCGGATTACAAGTTGGTACACCACTGCCAAAATGGTCGCTCGGTCTACAGCTTTTGTATGTGTCCGGGTGGTCTGGTGGTTGCCGCCGCCTCAGAGCCAGGACGGCTTGTGACTAATGGGATGAGCCAATATTCTCGGAATGAGCGCAATGCCAACAGCGCGATCGTGGTGGGGATCACGCCCGACGACTATCCGGGGCATCCCTTAGCCGGAATTGCCTTGCAGCGTCGCTTAGAAGAACGTGCATTTGAATTGGGCGGCGGCACCTATGACGCACCGGGTCAGCTAGTGGGAGACTTTCTCGCCGATCGCCCTTCCAATACATTGGGCACCGTGCAGCCATCTTATACACCGGGAGTGCAGTTAGGTGATTTGAGCCTGAGCTTGCCCGACTACGCGATCGCCGCAATTCGTGAGGCACTGCCTGCATTCGACAAGCAAATCAATGGTTTTGCCATGCCGGATGCGGTACTTACAGGGGTCGAAACGCGCACCTCATCCCCCATTCGGATTAAGCGCAAAGAGGATTATCAAAGCCTGAATACAAAAGGGCTATATCCGGCGGGTGAAGGCGCTGGCTACGCAGGCGGCATCCTGTCGGCTGGCATCGATGGCATTAAGGTGGCGGAAGCAGTGGCGCTGAATATCTTGCAATAATCGCCGTAAGGTTTCACTGCGATCGCGATCAGTTGCGTCCGAGTCAGACTGATGACGACCTAGCCGAGAGGTTGGATTATTTATTCCGCTCAACCGATTCCCTTGAATAGCGAGCGGAATTGTTATTCGACTACGGTCACAATCCCAGTAGTTCATCCAGTTCGTTTAGAGCGTCGCAGCTAGAAGCAGAGGATGCAACCATCACAGAGGCGATCGCCCCAACCGATGCAGCCCTTTCGCGCTGTGCCCGTCGCCCTAAATATTCATCGGCATAGCGACGAAACACCGCCTCAACCGCTGCCCGTGAGTTTTTCAGCCCCCATTCTTGAGCGATAACTTCCGCTTTTTCTAGCACGTCCTGGCTGAGTCTTATCTTGTTGTCATACATAGCTGTAAGCCCTCTGGAAGTGGATACAAACCGCGCACATTGGCAAACTGAGGATCGGGAATCATGGCGAACAGCTTGCGTCCTGCCAAGCGCTCAGTGATCAGATGGGAACCGCCCCCGGTGACCAAAAACCGCGTCACCCGCGACATATAAGGCGTATACTGTGCCTTGATCGTTTGGAAAATGCCCCGAAACCAGGGATCGAGATATTCTTCTAGCCAAGGCGACCAGGATAAGCCCGTATCGGCGTAGGCATGTGCCGATTTGAACCCATCCATGACAATGCCGGGGTCTGCGGTAGTACCAATAGCATCCGCAAGGCGCTTATCAAAACTGATAGAGGTTGCCAATTCATAAGTGCCGCCCCGATCCATCACATTTTCATCAATCACATCGCCCTCTGCATCAACAAGCCGAGTCAGCCAAGTGCCGCCACCAATATCAATCACAACGGTGTAGCCAGTATCAGGAATCAGCCCTAGCCGCTGGGCGTAGCAGTAAGCTCCCATGCCTTCGCGCTCAACGCTGACGCGATCGACCGTAATGCGAAACGGAATGCCATTGCGCTTAAATTCGTGAATGCCCATGAGTTGCGATCTCAGCGCCTGTTCATTACGACTGGGTTCTGGCGTGGAAACATGCAAATTCAACGAGAATTCACTATTTCCATCCCAAGGCTCAACACAGGCATAAAAATGCAGCCGTGCCAGTTCTACCTTGTTTTCAACTACAGTTTGTTGCTGCCGACGATATTTGTATGCCTGTGCGCCAAAGTGATAGCGGGTGTTATCGGCAAGCTCGATCAAGGGAGAAATATCTGAATAGCGGACGGCATCCCGACCTTGGGGTAACTGATAGCGAACAGAGCGAATGGCGCGGGGAGCATTGCTGCCATCCCAAAACTTCAGATCATAGTTGCCCGCATCCAATGCTAGAGTGCGAGTAGATAAAGTAGTAGGAGCAGGCTCTTTGATAGCTGCTTTTGTTCGGCGGGTTTCTGTGGCGGTCATTGCAAGTCTCCAAACGGGTTACATCAAATCGCAAAGCTGATGTGTATCAAATAACTGTCCCCAATTGCGCCTAAATCAGCCCAATCAGTACACTTGAACTATATTAAACCTGTCGCTAGATGTCAACCCTAAAGTTGACTTGCTCAATCATTTCTAGCGATTGCATTAATCCCTCGTTTCCCGATAAAAATATCGGTCTTTCTGGTTGCGTTTAAGTCTTTCACTCTGTAGAATCGAGTTTCAATCTCCGGTTTCTTAGTAGGATAACCGGAGATTGCTGGTCAGCTTTGTAGGTAGAGGAAACGCCAGTAATGAATCAGCGGCAAGGTTTTTTGGTTTTTGGAAATAATTGGGTACAGCGATTTGCAACTCAATTGCGATTCAAGTCGTTCTATCGCTTTATTTCATTGTTTTTGATTGGAATTGGGTTAAGTGTTGCGATCGCTGCTTGTTCTGGAGGCTCCACCAATACCAGCACCACGGGCGGTGCCAGCCCTACTGCCGACCCCAAAAAGGATGTTGAAATCAACCTTGTTGCCTACGCAGTGCCCAAAGCCGCTCACGATGCCATCATTACTTTGTTTCAGGAAAAGTGGCAAAAAGAAAAGGGGCAAACCGTCACCTTTAAACAAAGCTATGGCGGGTCGGGTTCCCAAACTCGCGCCATTATTGATGGACTAGAAGCCGATGTGGTTCACTTGGCGCTAGGAGCCGACGTGGAGAAACTCGTAGAAGCCAAAATGATCAACGAAGATTGGAATAAAAAATTGCCGAATAATGGCATCGTGGCAAAATCCGTTGCAGCCGTAATTACCCGTGAGGGCAACCCAAAAAATATCAAAACTTTTGGAGACTTAACTCGCGATGGCGTGAAATGGGTGACAGCAAACCCAAAAACCTCTGGCGGTGCCCGCTGGAACTTCTTGGTTTTGTGGGATTATGCCCTTAAAAATGGGGGAGATGAGGCAAAGGCAACCGAATTTGTCACCCAAGCCTTTAAAAACGTGGCAATTTTGGCAAAAGATGCGCGGGAAGCCACAGATATTTTTGCCAAGCAAGGACAGGGGGATGCCCTGATTAACTATGAAAATGAGGTGATTCTGGCGAAACAAAAAGGACAAAAGATCGATTTCGTGGTGCCCGACATCAATATTTCAATCGATACCCCGGCTGCCGTAGTGGATCAGAATGTGGACAAGCGTGGGACGCGTGAAGTGGCTGAAGCCTTTGCTAAATTCTTGTTTACCCCAGAAGCTCAGGCGGAGTTCGTCAAGCTAGGATTTCGTCCTGTGGGCAACTATGCTAAGACGAATGAAAAAGCGCTGGCAACTCAGTTTCCCCCTGTGAAGCACCTTGCCACGGTGGACGAGTTTGGTGGCTGGGCTAAGGTTCAAAAGCAGTTCTTTGCGGATGGAGCCTTGTTTGATCAGATTCAATCCAAGCTGGGTAAGTCGTGACTAACAGTCTAAAGTGGCTTCCCGTTCCCAGGGGCTAATGTGGGTGCTGTACTCGTTCCATTCTTGGTGCTTGAGTTTGGTGTAGGCTGACACCAAGGCAGACCCTAAGATCGGAGTGAGAATAGTATCCGCTTCTAGACAGCGCAGGGCATCCAGCAGATTTGCAGGCAAGTGTTTGACGGTTCCAGACGGCAGCGGATCGGTGTAGGCGTTATTGTCGTGGCGATCGCCCGGATCGCGTTGATGTTCCATGCCATCCAAACCGCTGGCAATCAGAGCAGCAGGCATCAGGTAGGGATTGGCGGCACCATCTGCCAAGCGAAACTCAAACCGTCCGGGTTCTGGAATGCGAATGGAGTGAGTGCGATTGTTGCCGCTGTAGCTGATGGTGTTGGGCGACCAGGTAGCACCAGAGGCAGTCACAGCCGCGTTAATCCGCTTGTAGGAGTTGACCGTGGGGTTGGTGAAGGCGCAGAGGGCAGCGGCAGAATGCAATACGCCGCCAATGAACTGATACGCCAAGGGTGCCAGTCCGAGTTTGCCATTGGGATCATCAAACAGGTTTGTTTTACCAGAGAGATCCCAAACGGACAGGTGAGTATGGCAGCCGTTGCCCGTCAGGTGCAGGAAGGGTTTGGGCATGAAGGTGGCGCGCAGCCCATGCTTTTCGGCGATCGCCTTGACCATGTACTTAAAAAAAGCGTGGCGATCGGCAGTCACCAGCGCATCGGCATAAGTCCAGTTCATTTCAAACTGACCGTTGGCATCTTCATGGTCATTCTGATAGGCACCCCAGCCCAGTTTCAGCATGGCATCACAGATTTCTGAAATCACCTCAAAGCGACGCATCAGAGCCTGTTGGTCGTAGCATGGTTTACTGGCGCGATCGCGGCTATCCGAAATTTGTTCACCATCCGCCGCCAGCAGAAAATATTCACACTCCACCCCCGTTTTCACCCGGTAGCCTTGCGCTGCCGCCTTGCTCACCATCTGCTTTAGCACCCAACGCGGCGTTTGCTCCACGGGCTGTCCATTCATATATAAATCGGCTGCCATCCACGCAACATCAGGCTGCCAGGGGAGTTGGATTAAGCTGTCGCGATCGGGAATCGCCAAAATATCCGGATCAGCCGGAGTCATATCCAACCAAGCCGCAAACCCGGCAAACCCCGCCCCATTCACCGCCATTGCATCGATCGCTTGACTCGGCACCAACTTCGATCGCTGCACCCCAAACAGATCAGTAAAGGAAATCAGAAAATAGCGAATCCCATTTTCACGAGCAAATTCAGATAAAAGTGTCGTCATAGCAATTTTTATTAAGGAGCCAGATTTCGTAGGGGTTTAGCATTCGGGCAAAAACCTTAAAACTTAATCAGAGTCATTTGCCGAATGCTAAACCCTTACACCAGATTTCTATCGATCCAACAATTTCTGAATTGCCGTCCGAATAAACGCCTCATCCACAGGATTTTGGTAGGGATTCCCCGCCCGATGCCCCCAAATAGAAGGAATTGGGCAGTAGGTTGCCTTGGGAATTAGAGCAGCTTCCGCCGCACAATCTTCAGGCGTAAAGTATAAATCTGTTGCAGAAGGCATCACTAGGGTTTTTGCCGAAATCGATCGCAAAGCTTGAGCGTAGTCCATTTGACCGCTTAGATTATTGCCCACATCGCACCGCAACCAGGTATCCAGCATGGCAATTAAGTTGTGCGGATCGCGCTTGCGGTAGCCCACTTCCCAACCCCGCACCAAATAATCCTCCAGCGACTCATAGCCGAATTGATAATACAGCTCTGCGCGATAAAAAGCTGGGGAGGCTGCCCAACTGGCGTAGATTCTGGCAAAGGTGCGAAAGCCGCGATCGGGCATCCCATTAAAGCCCGTGCCATTCCAGGTGGGATCTGCGGTCAACGCCGATCGCAGGCTTTCCAGAAAAATCCGATTGTGATCCGTCGTCCGCGCTGTGCCGCAGAGTGCCGCAATTCGTGCCACGCGATCGCCATAGATCACGCCCCAGTGATACGCCTGCTGTGCCCCCATCGACCAGCCATACACCAGCGCCAACTGCTCAATCCCAAACACGTCTCGCAAAAGCTGGAACTGAGCATTCACATTATCCACATGGGTGAACCAAAACCCTTGCTCTGCTAAGCCACAGTTGGCGGAATTGCTGGGCGAACTGGAAAGCCCATTGCCAAACATATTCGGAATGATAATAAACCAGCGCGTGGGGTCAAGAATGCCATCAGCACGAATCAACCAGTCAATGTCGCTGTGTTGGGCACCGTAGGACGTGGGATAAAGAATGACATTTTGGCGATCGCCTGCCAACTCGCCATAGGTTTGATAGACCAGCTTGGCTTCGGCTAATACTGTGCCGCACTGAAGCGCAAAATCTTTAAGCTTAAAGCAGCCAGCGATCATGAGGGCGATCTCAATTGAGCAATAATCTGGCGGTTGACATTCCCATAGCCCTGCTCCACTTGCGCGAAATGAGACTGCAAAATCTCATGGGCAGCAGGCAGCGCATGGAACGGAATGGAAGCAACCAAATGATGCTCGGCATGAAATGACATATTCCACATCAGCCAGCGCACCGGGGCGATCGTCAATGTGGTGCGGGTGTTGGTGAGGGAATTATCGTCAAGGGTGCAACCTGTGTGTTCAGCCAGCAAAATTGCCCGCAAAATCGGTTGTCCAACCGCCAAGGGAATTAGCCAATAGGTCAAAAACCAGGGTTGTTGATAGCCAATGGAGAGGGCGATCGCGATTCCATACACAAGCAGTTGCAGCCGAGTTGAGCGAATCACTTCAGACCGGGCAGCATCTTGAATATAGGGGCAGCCTTCTAAATTGCCGAGCGCAATTCGCATGTGTCCGCGCACCTTGCCAATCCACCAGTTGAAGCCGCTGATTTCTATCAGGTATTCGGTCACGGTTTGGGGCTTGCGATCGCTCAGTTCTGGGTCTTTCCCAGGAATCTGCGTGTAGCGGTGGTGCCACTTGTGATAGCGACGGTAGAAGGTGCTGTTATAAAACGACAGCAGTCCAGTAAACCACGCAACCCCATCGTTGAGCCGATTGCTAGCAAACGCAGTCCGATGACAAGATTCATGCATCGGTGCAAACATTGCCGCCAAACTAAACCCGTAGATTAATAAAGCCGGAAGAGCAATGAATAAGCTACCGCCCTGAGTTGCCCAGAGATAGCCACTCCCAGCTAGCACCATAAGATGTCCTGCGAGTTGCAACCAGCCTTTAATATCAGACCGGGCATTCAAGGCATTTAAATCTTGAGCAGACAGCAGTTGATTCGGTTTAACGAAAGATTGTTCTGGCTGAGTAGCGGATGGATGAGTCAACATCGCGATGAGTAGGAGTAATTAAATCTATGAATATCCTGACAGATTGATTCATACAGGTCAATAAAGTTTCATGCAACTTGCGGCGATCGCTCTCTCAGATTGGCGATAATCAAATTACGTTAAGCACCGCAGGAATCATGACCGCTGTTTCAGACCACGCCGATTTTGCCGACGACAATCAACTCGGTCGCTATTTGGGTAACACCATTCGCGACTTGCGGCAAAAACATCGCCTGACGATCGCCGAAGTCGCTGAACAAACGGGGATTTCCCGTGGAATGCTGTCCAAAATTGAAAACGCTCAAACGGCAACCAGTCTGGAAACTCTGGTGAAAATCGCCAATGCGTTAGGCGTTTCTATGGCGACCTTGTTCCGTCACTACAATCCGCCTCAAGGTGGGGCGCAACTGGTGAAGCAGGGCGAAGGCATGGAAGTCGTGCGACGCGGCACCAAGCGAGGACACACTTACCATTTACTTGCCTATGATCAAGGACCTACCAAGCTATTTGAGCCGTTTTTGATCAGCATGGATGATGCATCTGAAGTATTTCCCACGTTTGAGCATTCGGGGATTGAATTTATCCACATGCTAGAAGGCACGTTGGAGTATCGGCATGGGCAATCCACTTACTTGTTAGAGCCAGGAGATTCACTCACCTTTCGGGGCGATATTCCCCATGGTCCTGAGACGCTGATTGAATTGCCAATTCGGTTTCTTGCGATAATTTATTACGGGACACAATTGGTGGTCGATGGATAGCGATCTCAGCGGTCAAACCGGTTGAACAACCCCGGCTAGCTTTCCCTTAAATTGGCTCATGTACAAATCGTAGTAGAAGCCCTGATTGAGCATCATTGCGTCATGGGTGCCGCGTTCAATAATCTCTCCCGCTTTGATCACCAGAATTTGATCCGAATCTCGAATGGTGCTTAAGCGGTGAGCAATCACAAAACTGGTGCGTCCTTCGATCAAGCGAGCAAGGGCTTCCTGGATCTTTTGTTCGGTGCGGGTATCGACATTGCTGGTGGCTTCATCCAAAATCACCATACGCGGATCTTGCACCATCATCCGAGCGATCGTCAAAAGCTGGCGTTGCCCCTGGCTGAGGTTACTGCCCCGCTCCGTCAGCAGCGTCTCGTAGCCTTTGGGCAACCGCATAATAAAGTCGTGGGCATTGGCTCGTTTTGCGGCATCAATGCAGTCATTCTCGGTAGCATCGAGTCGGGCATAGCGCAGATTATTGATTACCGTGTCAGAGAACAGAAATGGCTCCTGTAAGACAATGCCAATCTGTCGGCAGAGGCTTTCCTGCTGGACATCGTAGATGCTGTGTCCATCGATTAGAATATCGCCGCGATCGCCTTCATTGTCTTGCGAATCGTCTTTGCGATTGTCGATATCGTAGTAGCGAGTGATCAAGTTGATAATCGTGCTTTTGCCTGCCCCAGTTGGACCGCACAAACCAATCTTCTGTCCGGTCAACGCCTCAAAGGTATTGTGCTTGAGAATCGGTCTGCCCGGAACATAGCTGAAATCCACGTTTTTGAACTGCACATGACCTTGGATGGGCGGCATGGTCGTCGCATTGGGTTTGTCGGTGATGATGGGTTTCTCATCCAGGGTGAGGAAGATTCGCTCAGCAGCCGCGATCGATGCCAGCAGATCACCCAATGTATTGGCAATGTTGGTGATGGGAATGGAAAATTGCCGGGTGTATTGCAGAAAGGTCGAGACTAGACCCACATCGGCTTCGCCCCGCAGCGTCAGCAAACCGCCCACTAACGCCACCAGCGCTACATCCAGATTGGTTAACACCTGAGTAATCGGACGACTGAGCAATGCCACAAATCTAGCTTTAATCCCAGCATCCCTAGCGGCGATGCTAATTTCCTTAAAGTTGTCGATCGCTTCTTCTTGGCGATCATAAGCAATTACCACCTTCTCACCGCTGAGCGTTTCTTCCATCAAGCCATTGAGTTCACTCGCCTCTTCTTGCAGTGCGGCAAAGGCAGGTCCTGATGCCTGACCGATAAACGCCATAAACGCTAGCACCAAGGGGGCAATCACCAGCGCCGCGATCGCCAGCTTCCAGTTCAGCCAAATCATTGCCACAATGATAAAGACAATCTTGAGGCTATCGCTCAACAGAATGCCCAGTCCACTGCGGAAAAACAGCGCAATCACCTCGGTGTCATTGGTTACGCCACTCATCAATTCGCCAATCGGACGGCGATCGAAAAACGTCAGCGATAGGGTCATCATGTGTTCAAACAGTTCGCGGCGCAGGTCATACATCGCTTTCTGCGACACCGCCGCCAAAATCTGCCCTTGGATCATCAGTGCCAACCAACTGCCCAGCGCTGCCAATGCCATCCAAATGATGGTCTGCCAAAGGACATTCATGTCGGGAGAACCGCTCAGGTTGTTGATTCCTTCTCCTAGCAAAAAGGGCACCAGCAGGTTCAGTATCGTGCCCACCAGCAGCAACAGAATCACCAAAACCATCGACCCAGTATAGCGAGTCACATAGGCTAACAGGCGACCCAAGGTGCGAAGTCGGCTAGTTGGGGCAGCGGCTTCTGTGGTTTTAGAGCGAACTTTACGGCGAATAAATGGCTTCATGCGGGCACTCCTCCCAATTGAGACTTGCAAATTTCTTGATACAGCGGACTGATGCGGAGCAATTGCTCATGGTTACCTGTGGCAATAATCTCGCCTGCCTCCATCAGAAAAATTTGGTCTGCGGTAATCACGGTGCTGATGCGTTGCGCCACAAACAGCGTGGTTGTTTGATTCATCAAGCCCTTAATGGCATCCTGCACCCGTGCCTCTGTGGACATATCCAGGGCGCTGGTGCTGTCGTCGAGAATCAGAATTTTGGGTCGTACCGCGATCGCTCGTGCGATCGAAAGACGCTGCCGCTGACCGCCAGAAAAATTGGCTCCACGACGGGAAACGGGGGCATCGTAGCCCTCTGGAATGTTGCTGACAAAGCTATGGGCATCCGCTGCCTCAGCCGACTCAACCATCTCGTCTTCAGTCGCATCGGGTCGCCCATAGCAGACGTTATCGCGAATTTTGCCGCTGAACAACACCGATTCCTGAAGGGCAATGCCCACCATATCGTGCAAATCCTCTAGGGGAATCGCTCGCACGTCTACCCCGTCGAGGGTAATGCGTCCGCTGGTGACATCATAGAAGCGAGGAATCAGGTTAATCAGGGTGGATTTACCGGAGCCAGTCGCTCCCAGGAACGCAACAGTCTGACCGGGTTCGATGATGAGATTAATGTTTTGGAGTACCGCTGTCGGGGTCTGCCCGGATTTGCTGGGATAACTGAAGTCAACATTTTCAAAGACGATGCGCCCCTGTGTTTGGTCTAGGGCACTCTCCATTGGGCGCGTAGAATTAGGCACTTGGGGCACTGCATCCATGACCATAAACATCCTTTCGGCGGAGGCTTCTGCTGCCGTCACCTGAGGGATGGTTATCGCCAAGATAATTAGCGGCACCAGAATCGTCGTCAGATATTGGGTAAACGCGACGATTTCACCCACCGTTACCCTGCCCTGGGTGACATAAACGCCGCCGAACCAAAGAACGGCTGCCATCGCTAGGTTAACAATCAGGTATAGGGTGGGCTGCAAGAATGAAGCATACTGCATCGGGTGCAGAGAGGCTTTGCGAAATGCCTGATTTTCGCGATCGTAGCGGCGGTTTTCATAATCATTCTGGACAAAGGCTTTGACCACCCGCATCCCCGACAGGTCTTCCTGCAACACGTTGTTCAGGTCATCCAGCTTTTGCTGCCGGATCTCAAACAGCGCCCCCATTTTGTTGATAAAGAAGCCCAACACTACAATGACGATGGGCAGCACAACCCACAGAATCCACAGCAGGCTGGGGCTATTGCGATAGATCAGAAATATCGCCCCAACGAACATAACTGGAGCCTGCACCAGAGACAGAATCACCAACTGTACGGCTGCCTTAATGGCGTTAACATCGCTGGTCATCCGCACCATCAGGTCACTGGTAGAAAATTGATCCAGGTTGCCAAACGAGAAGGTCTGGATCTTGCCATACAGGTACATTCTCACGGCGTGGGCTGTGCGCTCGGCAAACTGAACGGCGTACCACCCGTTGGCGATCGTGAAGACAGCACTGACTACGGCAAACAGCACCATCCACAGGACGCTGCTCACCGTGGCATCGCGATCGCCCTTCAGCAGCCCCTCATCCAGCAATTTTTGTGTCATCAGAGGAATCAGCAGGGTGAATAGGGTGGCGATCGTCAGAAATACCTGTGAGATGACAAAAGGGCGTGTGTAGCCCCGATAAATGGCAATAAACCGTCTCAGATTTGGCAGCATATTTTTCCCTTACCTAACTTCATCTCTGGCAATATTTTTGGTAGCGTTTCCTGCAAATCTGTTCTATCTTTTCTGAATAAGGGGAGAACTAGAGTTCTTGTACGTGAGGAGTTTTTAGTTTCACAGATTATATTACAGTGCTAACGTCTCGATCCTACAAGCGACTTTGCAGCGATCGCTTTCTTCCTAAACCTGTTCATCCTTACCAAACGAGATTCAGTGTAGGTTTAGGGAGTAGGATTTCTACAGTTATAGAAGTTACGCACTGTACAAATCAAGCCAGGTATGCATCAACGAAATTGCTTTATTTGAAGCTCTTGAAGAACTAAGTTCAACTTGAAGCTTCTGGTCAAAACTGCCTTCAGATTTGCGAGTTAATGTATTCCGCAATACCAAATACAGGGGATGCACGTTCTGATTTTCTGTCAATGCGTAAGTCCTAAGTTATTTAAGATTAAAAACACTGGGTATAGCAGTTTTGGAGCGATCGCACACCGCAATTGAGTCTTTAACTGTGGTCAACTATAGTTAGGTTAACGATCAACACCGTTACAGATACTTGATTGATGTAGGAGAAGACCCGATGAAATTAGGCACAGTGGCTCTAGCAGGATTGATGACAATGAGCGCGGTGGCACCAGCCTATGCAATAGCATGTGTTGTTGCCACCCAGTTTGTAACGGCTCAGGAGAATCAATCTGCTCCAGTAGAACCCCAGCAAAATGACAGGCGGGCTGCGATCGCCAGGATTGATCCTAGGCGACCGATTCAAGTTCGCGTGATCAGTCGCACGACTGTGCCAGTGGTTGCCTCAATGATGCCAGCAGTGGGCGATCGCCCAGTCGCACCGGGAAAAAGTGTTGTCTTTGGTCGCCTGCATACCCGCTATCTGACCCTTCCCGTGGATTTGCAAGTCTCATTGCAAGACACGCCTGACCCAAACAAGCCCATTAGCATTTTTTTAGAGGTCAAGACAGCGGGCAACGAGATTATTGTCAGTGTGAAAACCGCATCAACCGGCGGTAATTCTTCCCAAACCATTAACGTAGACGAGAAAGGCGCAATTTCTGTTTTTTAGGTGCAAACGATATCATCAGACCAATTCCAATAGGTCTTTACGCTAGCGATTGTGCAGCGATCACCTTTCTGCTCTCTCTATCAGTCCGCTACTCCTTACCAAACGAGATTCAGTGTAGGTTTAGGGAGTAGGATTTCTACAGTTGTTTAAGATTAAAAACACTGAGTATGGCAGTTTTGGAGTGGTCGCTATTAGTTGGAGTCGCTGGGCTAATTGGCTTTTCGTTGATTAATTTGGCGCGTAATCTTCAGCAGGAGCGCCGACTGCGAGAGGCATTTTATTATTTGCTAGAAACTCATAGCGGCACGATTACGCTAATTCAACTGGCTGCCACTGCCAGGGTAGATGCAGAACCCGCCAAGCTCTATTTAGAAACTCAAGCAAAAGCATTTTCAATCTTGCCGGATGTGGATAGAGAAGGCAGCACGTTCTACCGTTTTCCCAAAGTGCAGCGATCTCTGTCTGCATCTGACGACGAGTGGACATAGAAGGTTTTAAAGAGCGGTTTGAGCCAATTCTTTAAGCAGGGTTTCGACCTGTTTTGGATTGGGAATTTCCATAAATCCAACTTCCTCTTTCTGTGGATCTCCGTCGCTATCCTTCCACGATCGCAGAACAATCACCAGATCGCCCGTGCCATTGTTGTTTTCGCGGCGGTAAACACTGACAAGCTGTTGAGGCTCAAAGCTGCGAATGGTTGTTGTGTTAGCACCTTCAAACGCGATCGCCCGTTTATGGGTGATGATGTACACTTTCTCAAGTGCGGCGCGCCATATGCAAAAGGGAGTAACCAGCATGATCAACCCTACGATGACAAACGGCACACCAAACAGAGCAAACAAATATTGAGGGTGAAATCCTTCTCTTAAGTCAGTTTTGTATCCCAGCACTCCCCATATCCAAAATATGGCGAAGGCTGTCCATGGAATCGCAAATAAAGACACAACAAGACAGCTAACAATCAACTGAGAAACGTTTGGCTGTGGTTTACCAATCCAGCGAATCGATTCTTGAGGTTCAAGTTCCTTGTCTATTTTCTGGCGAAGCTG
>CASBQE010000316.1 GCA_949127665.1 Synechococcales cyanobacterium PMM_0083 | reverse complement strand
TCGTTGCTCCGGGCAGATACGTTAGGGCTACTATGCAAGGCACCGAAAGTGGTGGTTTTTTTGCAGCAACAAACCGCAGAGGCGTGGCAAAATGCAGCGATCAACGGCGGCTATTTACATAACTCAGGGATGGCAATGCCCATACCCAAAAGATACGACCTGCCCCGTGGTGTGGTCTGCGCTCCTCATCTACCCGAAGGAGAGGTGATCATCACCCGCTTGCCAATCATTTCCTCCGACAACATCCGCCGCTATGAGAATCGCCATATTCCCAAATTGAGCCAATACAAAGGCTGTGTCTGGGTGCATCCCCAGGATTGGCAGGAGCATCACCAAGGCGACTTTGATGGCGACCAGGTAGTGGTGGATTCGGCTCGACACCTACCTCATATTGCCCAAGAAACCTTGCGGGCGGGGGCACCGGGTCGATTTCCAGCCATCGCTAAACGCGATAAGCTCCCCTACACGGCGGTTCGAGATCAGCAGGGAAACCCTGTTTACGACACGCTGTCCAAAGTCGCAGTAGCAGCCTACTGTAACAATGACATTGGACGGGTAGCGACGGCGATCGGGCGGGTGCATACGGCATTACCAACGGTTGAGCAAACGGCATCGACAGCGGGATTAAAACTGTTCGGGCGACAGCAGCAGCAATTATTGATGGATTTGATGGGAGCTTTGCAGGTGGCAGTGGATGGTCCCAAAAGTGCAGAGCGGGTGGAGGATGTCTATCCTGACTTGCTCAAAGAGGTTCGCTCTTGGGCAACGGAGCATCCCTCGCCCTTCTTCGATTACTACAAGCATCCCAACCTTTATCGCACCTTTGCCATGCCGACTCAGGTGCCGGGACAGTCAGAGACACCAGCGGTGAGTGTGTTGGCGGAAGCAGTGAATCAACGGTGGGAATCGGTGAAGCTGCAAGCCTACACCCGTGAGCATTTTCGCGGCTTGTTTGGCGATACGCGGGGCGTTGATGTCAACATCCTGGACTATGCCGAAGAACTGAAGGCGCGATTGAATCGGGATATGGGTGAACTGCGGGAGCAGGCTGGAGAGAATGACCAGACATTTAAGGAAGCGATCTCAATCCTGTATGACTCGTACCGAGCAGAAATTCATCAGGTGTTTGAAACTGAAACCGAGAAGGAACAGGTAGCATTGGCAATCTGGGATATTGCCCATCGACGGGACGATTTGACCCGGGAGCGGCAAGCATCGCTGGAGGTAGCAGAAGGGCTACCCGTGCTGTTTGAGCAAGGGAGCTATGAGTTACCGGGTGTGCCGTTTGAGTTAGAGGCACATATCTTGACAGTGCCGTTTGATCGGGCAGAGGACTGGTGCGATCGCCTAGATAGATGGGAAGTGCCCTACGATGCGGTGATTCCGAGAGATTTGCCTGTGGTGGATTTTGTCATGCCAGACCTGTCAGTCGAGCAACTGGATACAATCGCATCGGAGGTGTCGCGATCGCTGCCAATGACATTTAGACAGCAGGAATATGACTTCAATGACGATGGGTTCACCCAACTTTGCAATGTACTGGCGGTGCCCAGAAACAAGGCGCAGGAATGGATTGAGAAGTTAACGGCAAATGGCATTGCCGTTGAGGTGCTGGAGAATCTCCAGGTTCCAGCAGTGGTCGAGTTGGTGTTGCCTGACCTGGTGGAAGCCAATGCTGAGATGCTGGAGGCGCGATTTGGACAGAATCGAATTCCCGACCGCTTGAGCCTGCATGGGCAGGTGCCAAGGGAGTTGAGGATTACGCCTTCGCCGGAATTAGCTGCCCGAACCCAATCCGAGGTCATGCAGGGCAAGGCGGCACTGGCATATCTGTTGATGACGGAGCAGATCTGCACCTTGCTGGAGCAACATCAAGTTGACCAGATTCGAGTGATTGGCTTGCGGCACAATGACTATGCGAATGAAAACTTTGATCGCTGGCAGGGACAGGAGCGATCGTTCTCTGTAGTGGCAATGGAAATGGAGCCGAATCACCCTCAGTATCACCGCTACAATGGAGTTCCAGCCATTCAAGTGGAGGATGCTGGGGTACTTGGAGTGTTCGCACCGGAATCTGCCAAATTGCCGATTGGAACTCGGTTTATTGCAACAGTCGGGGATGCGACGCGGTCGGCACTGTCACTGAATATGGAACCAGACTCAGTCCGAATCGTTGGGCAAGAGTGGGAGCCAGAATCATCGCAGAAATCTCAGGCGGTGGTTGTGGAGTTGGCGGGTAGAGGGAAAGAGGGAGGCGATCGCAAACAGCCAGCATCGCTACAGAAGCGATCTCGATCTGCTGATTATGAACTTTAGCGGTTGTCAAGAAGGTTCGATGAATAAACCCAGGAGGATCATCTTTAGCGGTAGCACGGTTGATGCTTCGCTCGTTCAGTTTGTGCGAAATGCATGAGCACGGCTAGCGTAGATAATATCGATGATTTCTTCATCTGATTGCTCATCGTCCCACGTTCCAAAAGTTGCGAGTAGGGCTTCTGGATTGACTATATGCAAATCTTTTGGCTGAATTCCTTGCTGCATAAGTTGCACCATCATTCGTCTAACCAACAACTCCAGGTCAGCAACGGTGAGTGAACTGAGGGATTGATTAGCATCTGATGAATAGCTCATGCTGAATCCAACTAAAATTACGCGCTGCTGGTCATTATATCGTTGAAGGAGCCGATAATTGCCTTTAGCACACTCTTCTGAGGCATGTAGTGAGGTTCGTCGTGCCAACTGGTCAAATCAAAATAAGTTACCAGTCGCTTCAGCTACGATTCAATTCCTTTACGAAAAGCTTCAACGGCTCCATACCAATCGGTTTCAGCCAGCAGAATGCATCGCTGCAAGTGGTCAATATTGAGGCTTTCTAGTCCTGCTAGTTCACTTTTTGGAATGCGCTCATAGCCAGTTTCTCGCCGATGATAAAGCGTTAGTGCTCCATCTTCCCAAAACCAGACTTCTGGCACGCCTAAGGCAAAGTATCGCGCGAGTTTATTAATGCCGCCACTCGTGTAAACTACCTCAATCGAGAGGTCAGGGATGGGCTTGAAGTCTCCTAGACAATAGGACTCATCCGCTTGAGCCGAGGCTTCTCCAGCTTTTTCCTGGTCTTTATCCCGCGTGGGCTTGAAAGGAATTCGTTTTTCTGTAAAGAACGTCATCATTAAATAGCTGATGACACTGGCAAAAAAGGCATGGAGTTCTCCCGGCATCAGAATTTCAATCATCCCGTTGTAGTACGACAGCTTGGCACCGTGAGCCGCTTCAAAGCCACGCTGAATGTGCTTGAAACTTTCCCAGGTTCCCGGTAAAACCAAGTGCTGATCAGTTTTTGTTTCGATGAAGGTTTGAACCATAAGATGCCTTGCGAGTGACAATTTATGCAGCTTGGTCAGAGTCTAGGGGCAAACCAATTTGAGGTTTGCAGTCCGTAAACGTCAGCGAATCAGGGTCTAGGAAGTCTGCTAACGCCATCTCTAGCACTAATTCAATGGTGTAGTTAGTCTGGTTGGCATGATTCAAATAAGCATCGCGGATGTGGTCGGGTAAGACTGCCAACAACATCAATGCGGCATCGTGGCTGAGATGCTTCTTATCTGTCTGTTGAAGAGTCTGCATAGTCACGACCTCTAGTCTCTACTAGGATATTTCGCATTGTATGGGGGCTGCGTAGCATGAATCAGAATGCTTTCTAACTCATCTCCCAATTTTAGAACATCTACCATCGACAGGGATACAAACGCGATTGCAACGTCCCGATGGTCATAATCATCTAACCATGACCAGGTGCAAGCTTTGTGCCCACCTCCAAATCGCTCTCGGAGCTTTTTCGCTTTACCAAGATAGAATAACCCATGCTCTCGATGCCTGACTGCATACAGTCCAGGCGACAGTGGAAGATCTCGAAACTCACGGGAGATCGATGCACAGGATTCAAAAGGTACGGATAAGAGTGTTTGCAACATTTCTGTCGCTCGCGCTTCAACTTCATTCAAAATTAGCCCCTTCCTGACTCTTCTCAAACTCGTCAGCGCCTTGAATATCTAATTCTGCTTCTGGGCGAATGATAAGACTGTAGCTCATTAGGAGAAGCCTAATCTTTTCTTGACTTCTTCCCAGGTTGAGCCAGCAGTTGGGTCTTGCTGATAGCGTTCTAGTCGCTGATCAAGCTCCTGCTTTTGGGCATCGCTTAAGGGAAGTTCGTCTTGCCGCTCCAAGATGCTGTCCCAGAGATTTTCAGCAAGTTGAATTCGTTCAGCAATGCTGAGTTGAGCGATGTCAATTTTTAGGAGCGGGTGATTGCTCATGATGGCTTTATTCAGGGTTATGTTTCAATTTTAAGGTGAATTTGGGCATCGCCGAACTTAGACTGCGACTCCGTTTGGGAATCAACCCTCTCCAAGCCTGATCGCATTCCATTTACACGACGCGAATCCCTACCTCTCCGCCCTGAAGTCCTTGAATGATAGTAGCTTGAGTCGTGTAGTCAGATTGCATTGTGCCGCTGGTCAAATCAAAATAGGTTGCCAGTCGCTTCAGCTTTCCGGTCAATAATTCCGCTAGCATCTGTGCCATCAGGATCGCCGTTTGGGGATTCACCAGTAATCCCTGCTCATCCAGCGTGGCAACTTCGGTACAAGATAGCGGTGAATGGCTTTGCTTTGCGACTGGATCAAGCAGCAGTTCAGGAGCTTGAATGGAAGGAGCAGGCAATCTCAAGCACCCCAACTCTGGATGAAACTGAAAGTCATCGGGATTGGTTGAGAGGGTTGAGCCAACCAGCACTTGCCCGGAGTGGTGATGATTGCCACCATCGATCCACCAGGCATTGGGTGTATCAGGGTAGTAGTTGGCAAGGTCTAATGCATTTGCCAGTTCCCGTCGAGCTGCACCGTTATCGACACAGCCCAACAGCACCGTCAAAGCAGTACGTTGTACCCAGCGCCCTTTGAAGGGTTCTGGAACCGCTTGGATCGGCAGTCCCCAGGCAAGGGAATATCGAGCCGCCAGCACCTGGGCTTTGTTGAGTCCGATTTCTGCTTCACAAAAACACTGGCGGGTAATATTCCTGACTTCTACCAGGTCTGGATCAACCAGGGTGATATCAACCGATTTGCCAGACCGAATTAATTCTCTAGCAATACGGCAAACCAATTGAACTAAATATGACCCTGTTCCACCACAACCGACAATCCACAAGTGCAAATGACTATGGGGCTTAGGAACAACGGGCATTGCACTGATCAAATCATCATTGAGAGATAGGGTCATAATCCTCTCTCCGACTAGTGAGATCATCTACAAAAACATCTGCACTCAACTCAAAGATTGAGGTTGCTGGAACCTGCCAAAAATGTCCAAATAAACCCACGCGAAATTGCATTTCAGGGCGAATGCTACGCACCTTACCGAACACACCATAAATCCGAAAGCCATGACACTCATCGGCATCATCTGTGGGTGAAAAGTGGGCTGACATCTGATGATGGGAATGCACTTCAATCACCGCTTGAACTGCGGATGAAGCACTATCGGTATGAATCGGACGACAATGAACCGTACCTTGCTCTTGCTCTGGAACAACCAATCGCCAGTCTTCTTTTACCCACAGTAGATGAAACAGAATTTCCAGCGGGTTATCAGGATCAGCACATGCCTGACACGATCGCCGCCACATTTCAATCAACAAGGCTTCAGGAACTTTTGGCTCGATCGTCACAAAAGGGGTGAGGGTGGCTAATCCTTTGATCGCTTGGGTATGAGCGACTGGCATAAGAACTTCGAGTCCGGGTCGTATGGCTCTAGCAAAGATCCCATTGCTACCAACCAGGTATTCCAGTCCAGTGCTGGTGTGGGTTGGTAGTGGCAACTGTTGAACAAATTTGTAGCCAATTAAATCAGTGCTTAACTCAGTCATGGTCTTCTCCAATGATATGATCCACCCATCGTTTGACTGTGCAGGTAGGATGTCCCATCGGCAGTAAATCATTGACTGGGTAGGTTTTGCGTGAGTGCAGGCTTTTAAGTTGGGCACACACACTGCTCGAATGCTTCCTAGATTTGCCCATTGTCAGGTGGGTGTTGAAGGGGCTGGTGATAAACAAGTCCCAGGCAGTTGCGATCGTCTGAGGAGAGGCGATCGAGGGTTGATTAATGCCCCAGCAAACCTGTCCTTCGTTGTAAACATTGGGCAGAGGGGTATGGTAGCAATGAGCCGACTGGTCAAAGTCTTTGGTGGCGATCGCCGTGATCCAATACTTCTGCTCCACGCCAATCATCACCATTCCCGGTAACGGAGCATTTAGACGGGTTTGGTCTTCCAACGTCAACTCCTGCTTACCAGGTGGAATCCACAGGACTGCCCAACTTCCTGTGACATTGCGCCCATGCCGCACCACTTGGACGGTTCCTGGCAGCATCCAGTCTGAGTCAGAGGTTTGGGTATTGAAGGCGGCACTGATGGTCTCTGGAGATAGGGATTTGTAGGTGTAAGTTTCAGGATGGCACCCATCGCGGCGTTGATAAAAGTACCTGCCTTTGGAGATGAGGATGGCGGCATCCAATTCCTTCCAGCCTTGCAGGGGATTAGAGAGCAGATCGCGCAGAAGTTCTGCTTCAATGGTTTGTAAATCTGTTGAGGTCAATTTTTGGGATAGGGTTGATTCCATAGGTTCAGCACTTTCTGAAAGCGGGGGGTTAAATCCTGATTGAGCCAGCCAGAAAACTCCTGGCACAAGTTTAGGTAGCGGTTGGCTCGGTGCCATTCCCGTTCCAGGTATCGCAAGGAGTCTGCCGTCCAGGGCAAAGTGGTTTCGCATTCGCAGCCGTAGAAGGCTTCATTATTGGTCGAGTCCAGCCAGAGGTTGCCCGTGGATTTTCCCAGCACCGCCAGTGCCATCGGCAGAAATTTTAGGGGTGAAATCAGCGAGTTACAGTGGCGGCGCAGGTGTTTGAGTGAAATGTGGTCTGGGTGCTGGATGGCGTTGAACCGAATGCCAGCTTCAGCTTCGTACCACTCCATGCCATCAGGGTCAATTGATTCCAGCCAGTAGCGTCCGTCTTGGATGAGAGGCAGCAAGAGTTTCCATTCTGGTTTCAACGTCTCAAGTGCTCCTTCTTCGTGCCAGTCAATTCCCATATCGACCAATGGAAAGCGATGAATGAGGTAGTCTTCAGCCCGCTCGATCATCCACCAAGAGATTGGCAGTTTCATGTCTAGCCATTTGAAAAACTCTAGGTCGCGATCGCTATGAGTGTCTTCTTCTGTTCCTTGCCTGGGGTAGATAGATGACTGACTGCTAATGAATTTGTCGGGGAAGAAGGTCTGGTAGAGTTCCAGCAAGCGATAGGTCAAAAAGCGACGCTGAAGGAATTCGAGGGCATCCAGGCGATGCAACACCGCACTCGGTTGAAACGTCCGCAGCCGATAAATGGCATCCTGGCTGCTAGTCGGAATGGTCATAATCAGAACCCAATGACGATAACGGAGGAACTGTGTGCCATTTCAAGCCGAGTGAGGGTCTGTTTGATCTGTTGTCGCCATAGTTCTGATTGAGCGAACTGACAAGTCAGCGCTGCGCTATCGCGGTTTCGATTTGCTGACTTAAGGGTTTGGCATTTTGAGGGTCCAATCCCGCTGCCAGTTCAAGCTGTTGCAGGGCGATGCAAGCAGCGATCGCGGGGTCAATTTCGGTGGGTGCCATATCAAGTAGGGCAAGGACTTCAGGGGCAGGTCGATGTCCCTTGGTGCCTTTGCGGGGAATAATTTCAATGCTGCCGTTGTCTCGCTTAATGTCGGCTTCAGCGAACTTGGGATGCAGTACTTTGAATAGTTCGCGGAGTAGTTCGTCATTTTGAGCAATGCTTTGTTTGACCCAGTGCTGCTGCTGTTCAAGCAACACCAGGACTTTCGGTTCATCAGGGGTGGTCATCATCAAAATAGTTTGATTTGGGTGGACGGTTTGGGGGTTGCGGTCACTGGCGTTGAGGTGAGTGTGGTTGGCTTGAGGGATGCAGGGCGATGAGTCGATTTCTGCTCTTTCGACTGCTGCTGTTGATAGCGCAGCTTGCGAATCGGCAAATCCGCTTTTAGCTCGTCCAGTAATGCCAGGAGTGGGGCGGGAAGTGCATCAAGTTGAGTCGCCGCAATCAGGTCAGATACGGGAAAGTCATCGTA
>CASBQE010000315.1 GCA_949127665.1 Synechococcales cyanobacterium PMM_0083 | reverse complement strand
TCCAACGAGGCGAAGTGACCATTCATTTGGCAGAAGCTTTTGGATTTTGCTGGGGAGTTGAGCGCGCCGTGGCAATGGCATACGAAACCCGGACTCACTTTCCGACGCAGCGCATTTGGATCACCAACGAAATCATTCACAATCCCTCAGTCAATCAGCGATTGCGCGACATGGATGTGCATTTTATTGAGGTGGTGAATGGAGAAAAAAGCTTTTCCGTAGTAGACAGTGGCGATGTCGTAATTTTGCCTGCCTTTGGAGCCAGCGTCCAAGAGATGCAGCTTTTGAATGAGAAAGGCTGCAAGATTGTAGACACCACTTGCCCTTGGGTTTCTAAAGTGTGGAACACGGTGGAAAAGCACAAGAAAGCAAGCCACACCTCAATCATTCACGGCAAATATAATCATGAAGAAACCGTTGCCACCAGTTCTTTTGCAGGCACTTACCTGATTGTGCTGAACCTGCAAGAAGCAGAATATGTCGCCAATTACATTCTCAAGGGCGGCGACAGCGCTGAGTTTTTGGCTAAGTTCAGCCGATCGCATTCAGTCGGGTTTGATCCCGATCGCGACTTAGAGCGGGTTGGCATTGCTAACCAAACCACCATGCTCAAGGGCGAAACCGAGCAAATCGGCAAATTGTTGGAACATACGATGATGCGAAAGTATGGTCCCGATCAGCTAAATAATCATTTCCTCAGCTTTAACACGATTTGTGATGCCACCCAAGAACGCCAGGATGCCATGCTGGGTTTGGTGGAAGACAAACTAGATCTAATGGTGGTAATTGGTGGCTACAACTCTTCCAACACCACCCACCTGCAAGAAATCGCCGTGGAGCGCGGCATTCCGTCCTATCACATCGATAGTGCTAGCCGGATTGGGGCAGGAAACCAAGTGGAACATAAACCCCTGCATCGTGATTTGGAAGTGGCTGAAAACTGGTTGCCCAACGGCGCGATCGCGATCGGTATTACCTCCGGTGCCTCTACCCCGGACAAGGTAGTAGAAGAAGTGCTGGAAAAAATCTTTGAGCTAAAAGCGATCGCGCAAGTGGTGTAAAAGGTTGGGCACGATCGCACAAATTGAGCCAAATTCCAAACGGAGCATTTATTTGAAATCTGTCAAAACTTCATACTTTTGGCAGATTTTAGTTTGTTGACGGCTATATTAACGAATAAAGCTGCAATACATCGGAAGCCTCTCATGCAAGACTCCTCAAATATTACCTTAACGATCGCATTCACTGACCCAGACTTAGACGACGAAGAACTGGAAGCGCAAGCCCAAACCCTGCTGGCTCAATTAAAAGACCTAGACGAAGTTGAAACCGTCGATCGTGTACGTGATCCCAATCCGCCGGAAGGGAACAAAGCCATTGGCGGTATCTTGGTCGGACTGCTGACGGCTGAGGTGAGCGTTGTTAACTTTAAGAAGTTATGTGGATTTTTGGGCGATCGCTTGGGCAACAAACCAATTGAACTGGAAGTGGAAGCCAACGGCAAAAAGCTGAAGGTGAAAGCTAGCAGTCAGGCAGAGTTGAAAGCGGCGATTGAAGCAGCGCAGAAATTTTTAGAAGGTTAATCAAGATGGCGAAAATAGCGTTACTGATTGGAGTCAGTGAGTACAAATCAGGGTTAACTCCTTTGCCTAGCGCGATCAAAGATGTCGAAGCAATGCGGCGAGTATTGCAGAACCCAGAAATAGGAGCATTTGCATCAACAGATGTAAGGGTGCTGAAAAATCCAGATCGTCAGACTATGGAAGAAGCTATCGAAATGCTGTTTTCAGGTCGGCAGAAAGATGATCTCATACTGCTGTTTTTCTCTGGTCATGGCATTAGAGACAATGATACACGTAGGTTTTATCTAGCGACTTGTAACACTCGCGAAAGTAGTCTTCGGTCAACTGCTGTAGCCTCAAGCTTTGTGCATGACTGTATGAATGAGAGTCGCTCCAAGCGGAAGGTTGTGATTCTAGATAGCTGCTTTAGCGGAGCGTTTGTAGAAGGACTGTCTGCTAAAGATAGTGGAGCCATCGATATTTGGATGCAATTAGGAGGTGAGGGACGAGCGATTCTCGCCTCATCTGGGTCTGTTGAGTATTCCTTTGAGAAAAAAGGGTTAGATCTCTCGGTTTATACCCATTGTTTGATTGATGGAATGACAACTGGAGCAGCCGATCAGAACGGTGATGGGTTTATTTCAGTCGATGAACTCCATGAGTATGCTAAGCGCAGAGTTCAAGAAATTCATCCAGCTATGAGACCGGAGATTCACGCCGGGAGGGAAGGTTACACAATCAAGTTGATAAAAGTTCGAGGCGTTGCCGACCCCAAGCTGACGTATCACCGAGAAGTGGAATCTTGTGCCAGAGAGGGTGAGATTTCTTCAGCAGACCGAAAGAGGCTAGACATGCGTAGGCTCCAACTAGGGCTTTCCCTTGGAGATGCAACTCAAATTGAAAATGGGGTGTTGATCCCATACAGAGAGCGACAAGAGAAGCTACGACATTATAAAGAAGCTTATACCAAAGCAGCAGAGTATCAATTTCCGCTCCATGCCACACATCGTGATTGGTTAGATGGGATACAAACGCGCTTGGCGCTTCAAAAGCAGGATATACAGGCTATTCGGCAGGAAGTTGACCCACCATTTGAGCAAAAGTTAAAAGCAAAATATCAGGAGAATCTAGCCCAGTATGAGCAAGAACTTCTAGATATTCTTCGGCAAGAATATCCTCTTAGTGAGAGGAGTCGCAGTTGGCTAAATCAGCAACAACATTCTTTGCAATTAAGTGATGAAGATGTAGAAAAAATTGAGAAGCCAATTCTGGAAGAGAAGCAAAAAAGTCAGGACCGTTACAGAATAAACCTGGATTACTACAAAGAGTGGTTTATAGGTGCGGCTTTACGCCAATACCCTCTCAAGGGTGAGCTTCACGTACAAAAAATAGTCCAAAGACAATATGGCATTAAAGATGAAGATGCGCTGCAAGTAGAGGAAGAGTTTAAGGCAAATCCTGAGCGTTTTAGACAACAGGAGAAACAGGAAGATGAAGAAAAATTAAGACTACAGAGAGAACAAGCTGAAAAATTAAGACTACAGAGAGACCAGGAAAAAGCTGAAAAGTTAAAACGAGAAGCTCAAGAATCCCAATTGCGTCGAGAGCAACTAGGATCAGAATTTTTATTGTATGAAAAGTTTGGAAAAATTAGAAATGAAGAGTTTGAAAAGATTAGACAAGAACGAGAAGATGAGCGTTGGAGGGAGCAAGAAGAAAGAAGAGAAAAAAGCGAAAGGATGTTACAAGAATTTTCTGAAAAACTCAAAAAAGGTGAGGAAATGCGATTGATAGGTGAAAGGGAACGACAAGCGGATGAAGAGCGCAAAAAATTAGCAAAAGAAATAGTAGATGAACAGAGGAGAAGAGATCAGACTAATTAAAACATTTTGTCGAGAGATTGAGTGCGCCCTTAAGCCATTCATACAAAGGCGATCGCGCTTGTCATCAGAAGGGGCGATCGCGCTTGAGCCAATTGCGTAGGGGCGATCGGAATAGCAAGAAAAAAGGGATAGATTTAAAGTACAGATATGGGGACAGTTTCGGGATTGTGTATGAAAACACCAGAAACACTCAAGATTGAAGCGATTCTGCACCAACAGCGCGATCGCATTGACGTATTTTGCGGTGCAGCGATTCATCAGACCGTCGCTACTCGACACTGAGCCACCGCTGAAACGATTTTTGACTTTCTGCCGATGGTTGCCCAAGAATTAGATTTTTGATGCCGATATCTTCGTCAAGCTGATTCCAATGAATTCCACTGTCGCCCCAATCAAGGGTGGGCACTGCCCAAAACCTTTGTGGTGAAACGCTTTGAGAATTGTGGACAGTGTCCACTCTACTGGAAATAGCTGTAATTTTGGCGGTGACTGTTGCGATTGATATGATATCGCATGGCTAAGAACATCGCTGGGTTTAGGAGCTTAGGCAGACAAACGTAATAATAGAAAGAGGGTACTGATATCAGCACTCTCTTTTGAATTCATTGTCTTGTTTACTTGTTAGTTGGCTTTGACCTTCGATGACATTTTCTGTGTCGTTTGGAAATAGTCATCCCAAAATTGCTTCTGCATGTCTATTGCTAAACGCGCGGTCACCTGTTGAGTATTGATGACTGAATTGATCAGTTCTCAATGAAAATTCATAGTTTTCTCAAAATTTTCAGAGGGACTCGCCTGAATGGTCTTTTTGGGAAGGCTTTCAGTCCATGCTTCAGTCAGCTTTTTCTGCGATTCTTTCAACTCTTTTTGGGACTCGCTCCAGAGTTCTGTGAACTTCTTATGCGATTCCTTAAGCTGTGTTTGAGAATCTGTAAGATAGTCATTAGTAGTAATCATGGAATTTTCACCTCCACTACTACTAGCATATTTCCCGGATCAGTCGATGTTAATCAACTTAGCTTAATTTTCCACATCTTACAGAACGTTTCAGCTAAAAACAAGTTCAATAGGTCGCAAGAGGCGATCGCAATTTATTGGTCTCTACATCTTGTGTAAACTAGGATTGGCAGCGGCATCACTGCGATCGCTGCAAGATTAAAAACACAGATCAATAGCCGTCTCTGGTTTGATGGTCGGTGCCGAGGTCACGCTTCAAGTCCGTGCTGTTGTACAAAATTTGCATCACTCGTGAGCCTGGTTCGCTGAGTGCATCTCGTGCGATCGTGGCAACTTCACCCGCCACGGTTGACGTATACTCGGCAACGATATCGCCAAAAGCATTCCGCTGAACGGCAACCTTCTGCCCCGATGTGACCTTTTGTTTAACATCAACCAACATCTCCAGGAAACCGCCCACTGTCGAACGAATCGTCTCAAATTCGTCGCCGAAAAAGGTTCCAGCTTCCTTCGATGTGCGCCCGATCGCACCCTCAATCACTTTGTAGTGCTTGAACACATTCATGCTGCCTTCAACCGTTAGGGCAATTTTCTGTGCATCAAAGATACGAGGGCTACCAATTTCGACCGTTAGTGCCGGGATGCCTGCTTCAATCAATGCGGTTTCGAGTGCGCCGCCTTCACCCGGATCATTCTTAATTTGCTCGACTGGAAACAACTCCGCCATCTGCTGAATCTCTGGCTTCCGAAAGTCGGCAAAGAGAAACAGGGTAAAATCGCTGCCCGTGGATACGGTGTGATAATCGATCGCGATATCAATGTTGGGTTTGAACAGGCGGTTCCACAGCAGTCCGGCATGGCGTGTTGGCGCGTTGATGCCCGCTTCGTCACCGGGCCAGACGCGGTTCATGTCGATCAGTAAGCCGCCGCATTGAGCGATCGCCCACTGAGCGTGAGTGTATTCCATCGCCGGACGGGAGATACCATAGACCGCGATCGCGGTGCCTGACATCTGCGCCGGATCGAGATTCGCCATGATCCGCTGCACCGCGTCGATTGAACTTAACTCATCACCGTGGATACCCGTGATCAGCGCAATCCGTTTGCCAGGGCGATCGCCCTTTGCCACCACGATAGGCACATACCAATGTTGCCCCGTGCCCATCTGCACACCCTGAAAGAAAAAGCGGTGCTGCTTGCCCGGTTCCAGGTCATTGATATCGAGATGACTGATCACCGACGTACCCTGAATCGTGTCGCCCGTGTAGACGGTGCCGAACTCAGCAGAAATTGACGTATTCACGAGATGCCTCCTCACCGTAAGCGAAAATGTAAGCGAATGATTGCCACTAGCTTGTCCGCATTTTTTAGAGGCAACCCGCCACTGCCACCGTGTATCTAGCCCCCACTGATTGCAGACCACCAATATTGGTATTCACCTGAAAGGGTTGCAGATCAGTTCGAGGAGACGTATTAACGACTACAACTTTGTTTGCAGGAAACTGCCGACCCCGCTCCCGATAAAACTGATCAATCGACTCATCAGGATATTTCAGCGTCATATTCACGCTGTATTCTGCATCAGTGTGAGGCATGAAAACGACTCGATATGTTTTGAAGGGTTGACCACCCGCAACAAACCAATCGGTGTTCCAATTATTCCGCACGCCAACACTAGGAACAGGACCCGGTAGCGGCACTCTCAGACCTGGTACGGAGGCAGTTTTTGTGACCGCGCTTCCCTCTCCGCCCACCAGCGGCAGCGGTCTACAGTTTGCTGGCAGCGGTGGTAACGGTGCATCTTTCGGTTCGGCTTGAAGCGGTGTTTTGGTCTGCGTCGCTGCGGGTTGAGCTTGAACTAAGACGCTAAAACTCACGAGTGAGGTGAGCAGACCACAAATAGAGAAACGAGTAGACATATATTCAACCTTTGTGTACTTCATCGTACTTTTTACCATAATCCTCTAACATTTTGAGCGGTAAAGCGCAAAACGCCTGACCCTTGATCTGTCTTATAAAAAATTTGTAGCCCCTGGTCATTGACTTCATAGCGCTGTGCCGTTTGCAACGCCTTCAAAAACTTCGACTCCTGAGTCATCAAACTCTCTTCACAGGCTTTGCGAGTGGTGGCAAGAGGATCGATGGTCAACTGATTGCCTTTAGTTTTGAACCCACCGTTAAAACGGTTGCAGCCACCCGAACCCGTGACGCGATCGCCCGAAAAGTTTGCGGTTATGTCAGTTGAGGGCAACATCGGAGTTGGGAACGGCGGCTCGGTCATGTTTGCCAGCCGCCAACTGCCAGTTAGGGCTGAAGCTTGAGCCATGTGCAGCGGCAAAGCTTTTTTGAAAGAGGGCTGTGCCAGTACAGGATTTGCAGTCAGCACTCCAACTGATCCAACAATCAGAGTCACGATGAAACCAGCGAGTTGATTAAAGGAAATTTTATAGTTCATTTTGTGTGCCAAACTTACTACTTTTTGGGTCAAACTTATTTGTGTTTTGGTGTGTAGAACCGATGCAATGAACGATTCTACACATAGCGTAGATGTCTAAAAAACTAGGCGATCGCACATCCCCGATCGCCCAATTCCCTAAAGTTACCTTACGCCCTGGAATCGGGTTGTGGTTGACTTGATAGCCATATCGCAGTAGCTTGAGACAACCCGCGAGTTGTAGACTTCAACCCGACAACTGCCAATAGCAGGCAATGCATTATTGAAGGTGGCGGAAGAGGCAAGATTTCGCACTCTACCCGTAAAAATAAACCCGTTGCGAACGTTTTGCGTCCGAGTGTTGGTGCCACTGTATTCCATTTTCAATCCAAGAATACTGGGCGTTTCCAGTCTAAACGTAAAGTTATTTCCTCTAATGTTTAAGGTGGCATCCGTTTGCCGCCCTTGGGTAAAGATGGAGCCTGATGCAATGCCCCTGCTCTGGTAGGTTCGTCCGCTGGGGGGACGTGGTGTAGGAGTCGGAGGGGTCGGAGAAGTCGCCTGGGAAGTAAAGCGTAGTACGGCTGAGCCTTGAGGTGTTCTATAAGTAATTTGCAATCCGTCACGATTGACTTCATAACGTTGTGCTGCTTGCAAGGCGGTCAGGAATCTGGTCTCCTGAGTCGTGACAGCTTCTTCACAAGCCATAAAGGTGGTGGCAAGGGTGCCGATGCTCAATTGATTTGCTTGAGGTGTTCTGTAAGTTCCATTAAAGCGATTACATCCGCCTGCCCCAGAAATACGACCTGCTGAAAATTCTACAGTTTGTTCAGTTGTGGGCAACATCGGCATCGGAGAGCCAGGTTGAGTCATATTTGCCAAGCGCCAATTGCCTTGAATTGCAGCACTAGACTGGGCAATGAAGACTGAGTTTTTTGCAGAGGATTGCTGTTCTATTACAGGATTGGCGATCGCGACTCCAACAGAGCCAACGATTAGAGTCACTACGCAGCCAGCTAGCGAATTGAAGGAAATTTTACGGTTCATTTTATGTGCCAAAACTACTGTTCTTTAGTCGAAATGATTTGCATTTTTGTGCCCAGAAACGGTTCTATACCCCGAATCAAATGTTTGGAGAAACGACGCGATCGCGCCTCTAATCAACCCTAGCTAACTCAACCATCAAAGTTACTACATAACAAATTAATTGCTGATTCAACGAAGCCTTTCAGTTCATTTCACATCGAAACAACAGAAACAATAAATCCTCTATTAAAATACTCCATAAACATAAGAAACTTATAGGACTGCTGTTTATCCCTGTCTCAACCCTCCTATCCTTGAGGTCTAACACCAAACCACCTCCAGTAAATCTTCCCATAGGTGCCGTTCTCCTTGAGGGTTAGAATCGCCTGATTAATCGGTTTGCGGTAAGGGCTATTTTTCGGCATGACAATTGAATAAAACTGTTCTCGAAAGGGCGCTTCCACAATCTTTCCCTTACCTTTCCCTTGGTGGGAGGCATGGTAAAGCAATAGTGGAGCCGGTGCAATGAGGGCATCCACCTTTTTGGTCAGCCGTGCTTCATAAGCGGGTTCGGGCTGGGAAAATTCAATCACTTGCTGAAGGCTTTGTTGCTGCAAATAATCAATTGCTTCGGGGTCTGCAATCACGGCAACCGGACGATTTTGCAAATCGTTTAATCTTTGAATATTGCCTTTAAACTCTTGAACTGTTAACTCGGCGGTAACGATCGCCGTGAAATAGGTGATAAAAATAATCCCAGCAAACATCCAAAATAACGCCATAACACTTGCTACAGGTCTTTTGGGCATATCCTCTGCTTGCCCTACTAAAGCTAAGAGTGTCCACCAAAGCGCTTGAAAAATTCCGGGTATATGGGATGGATTATCAATCAATTCTGGATTGTTCCGTTCAAAATACCAGAGGATATGCACCGGAATCAGCATCAATAGGGCAATCACACTAAATAATCACTTAGATGACAACTGTCTTTAAGCCATTCTTTTTGTGCGGCAAGTTGCTTAGGATATAAAACCTCTGCTAAGCTAATCGTCATTTATTTTTCCAAGCCGATCCCCTCGCTGTGTGGGTTTCAAGCCCGATTTTATGCAACTTGAATGCACATCAGCTTACTATCCCCAAATAACCTGAAGCATGGTAAAGATAAAGGATCTGTTCTTCTGTATGTGGGTTTAAGAATTTCCAGTTTGACTCTGCTCCATCAGCTATATCTACATATGTTGCACTAGTGGTCTGTCAAAGGCAAATTTATGGGTTTGAGGGAAAATGGAGAGGTAATTTACTGTAGACCTCTCCAGATATTCCAGGAACCAACTATGCCCAAACGTTATATCGTCCGGTT
>CASBQE010000314.1 GCA_949127665.1 Synechococcales cyanobacterium PMM_0083 | reverse complement strand
GAGGCGATCGCGGGGCGCATTTCCCTAGGTGCCTTGACCATGTACCTGGTTGTCTTTCGTCAAGGACAAACCACGTTTTCTAATCTGCTAACTAATATCAGCGGCATGTATGAGGACAGCCTTTATCTGTCTAATTTGTATGAGTTTTTAGAGGAGCCAATTTTCAATTCGGGCGGCAGCGCTACCCAAGGAGCCTTACCCACCGATGGCTTGCGATTTGAAAATGTCAGCTTTGCCTACGCTGGCAATTCCAAACTGGCGCTACAGAACGTATCCTTTCACCTCAAGCCCGGAGAAAAACTGGCGATCGTCGGGGAAAATGGCTCCGGCAAAACCACTTTGATTAAACTGCTGACTCGGCTTTACAGCCCTGATTCTGGCAAGATATTGCTAGATGGACGGAACTTAGAAGAATGGGATTTGCTGACCTTGCAGCGACGGATTGGCGTGATTTTCCAAAACTTCGTGCGTTATCAATTCACCGTCGGCGAAAATATTGGCGCAGGCGATGTGACCGCGCTGCAAGATGAAGATCGCTGGCAAGTTGCGGCTGAAAAAGGCATGGCACATCCCGCGATCGCCGAACTTTCCGAAGGATATTGGACTCGTTTAGGACGCTGGTTTAAAGGCGGGCGAGAACTCTCTGGTGGACAATGGCAAAAAATTGCCCTCTCCCGCGCTTTCATGCGAATTGGCGCTGATATTCTCGTGCTAGATGAACCCACTTCTGCGATGGATGCAGAAGCAGAAGCCCAAATTTTTGACCGATTTCGGGCGATGACTCAAAATCAAATGGCGATTTTGATCTCTCACCGATTTTCGACCGTTCGTATGGCAGATTCCATTTTGGTGCTGGAAAAAGGGGAAGTTTTGGAAACTGGAACCCATGAAGAGTTGCTAAAAATGAACGGACGCTATGCTCATCTATTTGCCCTACAAGCCGCTGGCTATCGGTAGAGCGATCGCTTGACCATCAGGTTCGTATTGCATATTTTAACAGACACCCTGGTTGATACTAGCCAAGCGATCGCAGATGGTGGCAAACAAAGGGCGCAAGGAGGTCGTGGGGTGCATACAGTCTTGTTGGAGATGCCGCAGCCGAGCAATGATATCGGCATGAGAGACTGCATCCTTTTGATCACAATGATCTAATAAATCTTCCAGCAAACAACCCACCGCTCTGACTTCCAGCCGTTCTAATGATTGTGCAGTTAAGGGAGCGATCGCGTCATAAAAGCTGGCAGCACCGAAGTCACCGAACAAGCTGTGTCCGTGATCGTTGACCAAAATATTGTGGGCATAGAGATCGCCGTGCAGGATGCCTTGGCGGTGCAGATGGGCAACAGCGGCAGCAATTCCCTCAGCGATGCGGAGGATATCTGCTAACGAAAAAACCGTGTCTGGTGGATAGCTATCTCTGGTGCAACTATCCAAGCTGGGAGGGTGACCCAGATTTTTGTAGTCTGGTGGAATTAAGGACAATACCAATCCTGCCGCAGCCTCCGGATGATTGACCAATTGCCCCAATGCGGTTACCAAATTTGGATGTGAGCCTGCTGCAATGCAGGCTTGCATTTCATTCATCGGTAAGCCATCGCTAGTCATTTCACCCTTGAAGACCTTAATGGCAACGTCTTTGGTTTCGGTTTGGGTTACCCGCCATAATCCTTTGGAAATGATGCCAGATGCGCCTTGCCCTAAGGTGTTTCCTAGCGTTAGGTCACTCCAGTCAATGGTGGCTATCGATTGTGGCGCAGTGGCAGCGTGGGCAAATGGGTTGCCTGAATATGCCAGCCATGCCAAACGGGGCAGATTTAGCAGCCAATCGGGGAGTGATGAAAGCTGATTGGCAGACAGCCGAATCAATTCTAGATTTTGACAGCCTGCCATTTCATCGGGCAGCGATCGCAAACGGTTTCCCGCCAGCATCAGTTTTTGCAGCTTGCTCAGGGTGCCGATCGCTGGCGGTAGCTGCTCAATCTGGTTATCTGTCAAAATCAGCCAGCGAACAATGGGGGACAGCGCTGAAGCACTCACCCGACGAATTCGGTTGGATTTGAACCCGATAACGCTGAGTTGGGGGCATTGGGCAAGCACTTCTGGAATCTCTTCAAACTGATTGTTGAAAAAGAAAGCAGCTTTGAGATGAGTTAACCGTCCAAAGTCATCGGGCAGAGAATTGAGTCGATTATTCGACAGATCCAAAATTTCTAACGAATCTGCCAGATCTAAAATCTCAAGAGGAAATTGGGTCAACCCGCAGTTCAGCGCTACTCGGTTGCTAGGTTCTAACTGACCCGATCGCAGCAAGTTGAACGTTTCCATCGTCACAATAGTAGACCTCTTGCCGATTAGGTTGCCGTGTGTTGTCGTCGGAGCAGTCGCTAGACCATTATCCCCACTCACAATACTATGCAAAGTCCTGCGATCCTATGGCAACCGTGGTGCAATAAAATCGCGAAAGCTTGATTGATTCACAATTGGGTCGAAAAGCAGGGTATACTGTGGAAGTGTGTTTACGGGATGTAGCGCAGCTTGGTAGCGCGCCTGCTTTGGGAGCAGGATGCCGCAGGTTCGAATCCTGTCATCCCGATTGTTGAAAAGTTAGCTTGAACCATTTACAGCGATCGCTTTAGGTGTTTCATTCTTGCCACGGCATCAAATCGGCGGTAACCTGCGCTTTTTGAAGATTGCGAATCAGTCGTTGAGCTTGCTGCTTGTAGAGCGGAATCGGCACCAGTGCGGGCAGGCTTGTCATCATCTGTCGGGCAGCACCCATGCTACATCCCGAAATGCGAGTAATTTCATTAGCCCCTTCAAAAATGGCATCTTGATTAGGGGCTTTGCTCACGCGCACTTGCCAACTGGGTGGAGTTGATTCTGCACGCTCGATGCGCTGTAGGCTCTGAGTCGTGGCGAGCAAAATTAAGCGATCGCCCGCTTCCAATCGCACATCATCCGAGGGTAACAGGTTGGCGGCTGATTGCGATCGTTGATGTAAGACAGGCACCACACCAAACCCATAGGCAACTTCAGCGAGCAACAATCTATTTAGCGTATCCTCTGGTTCAATACTATATTCGGTCACCAAAATAGTTTGATGCTTAAGATGAAACAAACTAAGAATATTTTCACCATATGCCGCCGCCGCAAATACTTCTGCTGAAAGCGCTGGAGCGCAGAGAACTTGAGCATAGGGAAATAACTGCGCCACATTACTGCTAAAAAGCTGATCCTGAGTCCGAATCACTAACTCATTCCGAGGATTTGCGGCATGAACCATCAATCCAATTTCTAAATTTTCCATATCATCACCCAACACTACCAGCGTCGTTTGGGCTTGAGCCAAGTTCACCTGGGTCAGTGCCTCGCTGATATTGCCAACCACCATGGGCATTTGCGGCAAAATGCTTGAGTCAAGTGCTGTGCTATCGATGCCCACCACTGATTGTTTAAGATCTTGCAGAATGGCGGCTATGCGCTGCCCAACGCGACCTAGCCCAATAATCACCACATGGTTTTGTTTGGGAATGGGCGGGCGGTTTTTGAACTGAAACTTTGCGGTCAACAATGCTTCAGTCAGCAAAGCATAGAGTACGCCCACAAAGGCTGTTCCTGCTAGCGTCAGTCCTAGGCTAAAAAGCCTCAACCACCAAGGCATTTGTTCAGCAGAGGTCGATTGGTCAGCAAATTTTACCCCGCCAAATAAATCACCATAGCCTCCTAAAAGCAAGATGACTGGAGCGTAAAAGGCTTCAGCTAAGCCAATCTCAGGATAATGCAGGCTGTATAAAACAATTCCCAAGAACCACAAAACGGAAACAGCAACTCCACAAATGATTGCAACTCGCCGCGTTTGATATTGCGCCGTAGACTGCCAAAACTCAACTAACTTTTGCTTGATGTTGCCATCGAGTATGGGTAATATGGGCATCACAAATAATCGGCGGCGCTGAGATGAAGCTGCACTTGTTTTTTGGGACTGCCGCTGTTGAGTTGCAGATCTAGTCTGCTGCTGAGACTCTGTTTCTGTTGAAAGCTGAGGGCTGTAGCCGACCAGTCGATCTAGCAGCTCAATGTACACCACTGTATCTCCAGCCATCAGCGTAGCGTCTGCATCCGAACTATAAAATTGCTGAAAAGATGGAGAGGCTGCGGAAGTGTGGAGTAGCACTCGTCGAAATGAGGTATCCAAGTCTCTTAGTTGCCGTCGATCGCACCAGCGATCGCCCCGCTGAATCTCGCGGTTTACGACTCGCAGCCATTGATCTTCCAGTTTGAAAAATCCTGGCACATCTGCCCCTAGGGCGGCGAATGCAAACGCGGAGGCAGACAAATCGACCGGTTCAAATGCGACAAAGCTGCCAAGATTTTTGCTTAGGAGTTGATTAAGATTCTGCTTGGACGATCGCACAACCAACCGTACATTTGGGTTGAGCAACCTTGCCGCAAATGCTGCCTCAGTATTCGTCCGTTCATTATCAGTCACCAGTAAAATACCGCGACAATCACGAATCCCCGCAGACTCCAACACGCTGGCTTTACGACAGTCGCCTACGTGGACAGTTTCGACACACTCAGCCAAATTAGGCAACTCCCAATCAATCGATTGAGTTAACTCGATCGCAATCACCCTAGCTCCATATTGGTGCAGCACTGCCACACAGTTCTGCCCAATGCTTCCTAGTCCGCAAACGATAAACATCGCCTTTTCGGACTTTGGCGAGTGTTGCACTTGGGGAGTAACGGTAGGATCGCTACCGACATCAGCATCTTCTTCTAAGAGAGTTTTTGCAACAAATACCATGGACGATTTGCTCGATCAGTGGCTAATGCTGATTATAGTGCTTGTGTTTATGAGACGTGATGACCACTCCTAGTTCTAAAGTTAGGAGTGACGATGAAAATGGGTCGCTTTTTTCCTGCTCAAACGGGGAAAACTACTTACAAAGCAGATGACACCGAAGCAACCTCAAGCGTTTTGGCGAAAAGTGCATGGTCTGCTTGAGTTGATTCAGTGGCGACGGGCGCTAGTTGCACCGCGCAAGCTTTTAGTTCAGGTTGCTTGGAATCAGGGCACGATTGGTTATGAGTCATGGCATTCGCTTCTGCTTGATCTGCCCAAAGCTCACCCCAATGAATCGGCACAAAAACGGTTCCAGGCGCGATCGCGGCGGTAATCTTAGCGGGAAAACGAGCCATCCCTCGCCGCGATCGCACCTCGACTAAGCCTTGATCTTCTACCCCAATTCGGGCGGCATCGCGGGGATGAATTTCCAAAAAAGGATGGGGATGCATCTGGCGAATTTTCTCGATCCGCCCCGTGCGCGTTTGCGTATGCCAATGTCCATAGAGTCTGCCGGTCGTTAGCACAAACGGATATGCCGCATCGGGAGGTTCTGCCAATCCGCGTGAGTGATAGGCTGAAAAGTGCGCTCGTCCATCGGCAGTCGGAAACTGATGATCGGTATACAGTCGTTTTGCAGTGGCAGCCGTTTGAAGAAGCGAATCAGGGATATGAATCTGCGGGGGCAGTTCTTTCCCATTTGCTTTCGGAATGGGCCATTGCAGAGGACCTTCCTGCCGCAGGCGATCGTGGCTTAGCCCAGTCATCTCGCAGACCCGCCCGTGAGTCAGTTGCACATACTCCGCATACACCTCGGCAGCATTGGTAAACGGAAACTGATCGGCAAATCCCAGACGGCACCCTACGTCGGCAATGATTTCCCAATCGGGGCGGGCTTCCCCCGGTGGAGAACAAAATGCTTGACAGAGGGTGACCATGCGCTCGGAGTTTGTCATGGTTCCAGTTTTTTCGCCCCACTGGGCGGCTGGCAATAAGACGTGAGCAAATTGGGCGGTTTCGGTTGGGTAGTAGGCATCTTGATGAATGGTGAATGGCGATCGCTTCAACGCTGTTTTTACCCGTTCCAAATCGGGTAGACTGACCGCCGGATTGGTTGCCACAATCCACAGCAAGCCGACATCATCGGTTTCTAAACCAGTAATGATGTCCCACGCCGTGCGCCCCCAATCGGGAGAAATACGCCCCGCTGGCAGTCCCCAAAACTGCTCAAGTTCTGCCCGATGATCGGGAAATTGGACATGGCGATAACCGGGCAGCAGATTGCATAAGCCGCCCGTTTCCCGCCCGCCCATTGCATTGGGTTGCCCGGTGAGCGAAAACGGTCCGGCACCGGGTTTACCAATTTGCCCCGTGATCAAGTGCAGGTTGATGATAGCGCGCACCTTGGCAGTTCCTTCACTGGATTGGTTCACGCCCATCGACCAGAGAGAGAGGACTCGGTTTGAGTCAGCCCACCAGCGAGCCGCAGTTTCAAGGTCACCGACTGAGATGCCGCATCGCTCAGATACCACAGCGGGGGAATAGTGCTGAGTGACTGCTGCAAAATCTGAAAACCCTACGGTGTGATTTGCAATAAAATCTGTATCCACACAGTTCCAGCGGAGAAGCAAATGGGCAATCCCATTGAGTAAGTCAATATCTGTACCGGGATGAATCGCCAGGTGCAAATCGGCATCCTCAGCGGTTTTGGTGCGCCGGGGATCAACTACCACCATTTTGACAGTGCGATTTTTCTTGTGGTGCTTTTGCAGGCGATTATGGAGTATGGGGTGACATTCTGCGGCGTTTGCCCCAATTAGAAAGGCACAATCGGTTAGATCCAAGTCCTCATAGCAGCAGGGCGGTCCATCAGAGCCGAGGCTTTGCACATAGCCAGCAACCGCAGAAGACATGCATAAGCGCGAGTTGGAATCAAAGTTATTGGTGCCCAAACAGCCTTTCAAAAGTTTTTGGGCAATGTAATAGTCCTCGGTTTGTAGTTGCCCAGACCCATACATACAAACCCCATCGGCTCCTTGCGTAGAGCGAACCGTTTGAATGCGTGAGGTGATTAACTCTAGGGCTTGATCCCAAGAAGCACGCCGAAATTCTTCATCTAAAGACTCGCGAATCATCGGATATAGCAGGCGGTCTTTATTTAATGCTTCGGCAACAGTAGCGCCCTTAACACAAACCATACCTTGGCTAGAAGGATGAGCGCGATCGCCTCTTACCTTCCAGGAATTTCCTGCTTGCCCTTGTCCATTCACAGCATTTTCTGCTTGAGGCGCAGGTAACACTTCTAATCCACAACCAACACCGCAATAGGGACAAAGGGTTTTAACTGAATCAACTGTCATTCCATAGAATCCGTTTGAAGGTCATCGTTGAGCAAGGATGATCCTACCGCAACCCGCGATCGCTCTGAAACTTGCAGGTGAAAGCAGGGAATTTTATTGAGCAAGGTTCCGCCAGCAGCAGCGCAAGAGTGAATTTCGAGTAAAGCGTCAGGAATGGCTTCAAATAAGAGCCGCTGACCAGGGAAAACCACGCGCTCGAACAACCAATCAGGAATGGTCAGAATCTTTGCCTGCTGAATTTGCGTGGTGGTATTGACGTAATAGCAAAGAATTCGGTTCGACAAATGGGTTGGAAACGGGGTAAACGCCGAGGTCATCACAACACTCCTGTATGGGTGCTTGAGCGATTCAAATATGCGCCAGCGATCGCGGTTAGTCGATCAAAGCCTAGAAAGTGTGAATCGCAGTTCCTCAGGCTGTTTGAGTTTTTTGGCTGCCAAGTCTATTCTTCGGTGTGCAGGGCGAACCGTCCAAATAAGAAATCTAAGGCTCGATTCCGCAGAGTGTAGTACGCCGGATCTTCCATCATTTGGATGCGGTTGCGCGGGTGTGGAAAATGGACTTCCATAATTTCGCCAATCTTGGCGGCGGGTCCATTCGTCATCATCACAATGCGATCAGCTAAGAACAAGGCTTCATCAATATCGTGGGTGATCATCATTACAGTCACCCGTTGGTCTGCCCAAATTTTAAGCAACTCTTCTTGCAACTCTTCGCGGGTGATGGCATCTAGCGCACCAAACGGTTCGTCTAAGACCAAAACTTCTGGGCAAATCGACAGGGCACGGGCAATGGAAACGCGCTGTTTCATGCCGCCCGACAGTTGACCGGGCTTTTTCTGAGCGGCTTCTTCCAGACCCACCATTGCCAGGTGCTTTTGGACAATCTCGACCTTTTCCGACTTCGACTTTTCGGTAAAGACTGCATTTACGGCAATGTAAACGTTTTCAAAGGCAGTTTTCCAGGGCAACAGCGCATAGTTTTGAAAAACCACCATGCGATCGGGTCCCGGTCGCACAATCCGCTCCCCTTTCAGCCGCACTTCGCCACTGGTCGGCTGGGCAAACCCAGACACCATATTCAGCAACGTCGATTTGCCACAGCCAGAATGCCCAATGACGCAAACAAATTCGCCTTCGCTGACGGTCAAATCGATCCCGTCCAGAACGATGTTATCTCCTTGAGTAGAGGGATATATTTTGGAAACCTGGTCAATTTCCAAAAAGTTGGAGGTGGGCTGAATTAAATCGGTTGATTGTGGAGTTGTGAGGGTTTGCATAAGTGCTTTCTACAGTGGTGGGGAGTATTGGATTGATTGCAAACAGCAAGCGGTAAAGATAGGCAATCACATAACTAATTTCGGACTGTTTTAGTTGTACTGCTCCTATTGGCTCAAGCTTTGTCTAAGCAGCTACCGTTGCCATACTATCCAAATTAATTTCTTTAACCTGAATCGGCTGCGCGATCGCAAATTGGTTGAGATAAGCAAGGGGATCATCTGGGTTAAACATGATCTCATCGAATAGCGCAAAGGGCAGGCGATCGGGTTCTGCGATTGGGAAGTCGAGTTCTTGAGCTGCCTCCCGATAGACATCAAGGCGATGGATGCGTTGGAGAACTTCCACCCAGTTTTTAGGAAAGGGCGTGATTCCCCACCGGGCAAGCTGAGTCAAAATCCACAGGCTCTCAATCTGCTGCGGGTAGTTGCTGCGATCGACATAGAACTGGTTGAATCTTAGCAGCGATCGCGGAACCTCTCCTCTGCCGTAGTTGTAGGCATCAATGAAGCCAGGGCGAGTATATTCTGGTATGGAGCCGACATATTCTGGCTTGCAAAGCAGTGCCAAAATCTCTTCACGATTGCGGCGATCGTCACAATACTCGCAGGCTTCCATCAGCGCTTTCACGAGGGCTAGATAGGTTTGGGGATATTGATTCACCCAATCTTCTCGAACGCCTAGCACTTTTTCGGGATGCCCTGCCCAAATATCCAGGTCAGTTGCCATGACGACCCCCAGCCCCTCATGCACAGCGCGGGAGTTCCAGGGTTCTCCGGCACAATATCCGTCGATGTTGTTGGACTGGAGATTGGCGACCATTTGAGCCGGAGGAATGACCGCAAGGTTAACATCTTGATCGGGGTCAATGCCGCCGGATGCCAGCCAGTAGCGCAACATCAAGTTATGCATGGAAGTGGAATGGACAATGCCCAACGTGTGGGATTTAGATTCATTCGATTCATTAGCGGGTTGCTTGACTAAGGCGGCAAAGTCTTCGAGCGATCGCACTCCTTGATCGTAAATATCTTTATCTAAGGTGATGGCGTTTCCGTTGCGGCTCAGCACCAAGGAAATCACCATGGGCAAAGGCGGGCTATCGTTAAACCCGACCGTCATGGCGAGGGGCATTCCCGCCACCATTTGAGCCGCATCCAATCGGTTAGAGGCAACGCCTTCTAGAATTGCTTTCCAGCTTGGCTCACGGGACAAAGTAACTTCTTCTAAACCATGTTTGGCAAAAAAGCCCATCTCTTTTGCCACCATCAGCGGCGCACAATCGGTCAGGGGCACAAAGCCAATATCCAAGTTGACTTTTTCTAAGCCGTGACGAGCGATCGCGACCACTTTTTTGGATTTGCGCTTTTTCTCCCGCTTTTGCTGGTTGAGAAAATAAATCATCTCATTCCGCAGAGTGTAGTAGCTGGGATGATTCACCACTTCTAAGCGATGGCGCGGATGTTGCATCGGCACATGTAAAATTTGCCCGATTTGGGCTTCCGGTCCGTTGGTCATCATAACGATGCGATCGCTCAGCAAGAGCGCTTCATCGACATCGTGGGTCACCATGACGCAGGTAATCTTGCTCTCTTCGCAAATCCGCATCAATTGATCTTGCAGATTGCCACGAGTCAGAGCGTCTAATGCGCCAAAGGGTTCATCTAATAGCAATAGCTTGGGACGAATTGCCAAGGCACGGGCGATCGCAACCCGTTGCTTCATCCCACCCGATAGCTCATTCGGCTTCTTGTGGACGGCATTTCGTAACCCAACTAAATCAATGTGGCGATCAATAATGCTTTGCCGCTCCGCAACAGGCAAATCGCTCATTACCTTATTCACCGCCAGTTCGATGTTTTGATAGACCGTGAGCCAGGGCAGTAAGGAATAGTTTTGAAAGACCACCATGCGATCGGGTCCAGGCTGAGTCACTTCCCGCCCTTCCAGCACCACCCCGCCATTAGTCGGCTGATCTAGCCCTGCCATGATGTTGAGCAACGTTGATTTGCCGCAGCCAGAATGCCCCACCAACGAAACAAACTCGCCCTGCTGCATCTTCAGTTCGATGTTCTTTAGAGCAATGTATTGACCGCCATTGGCGAGGTCAAAAATGCGATCAACGTGGTCAACTTCTACAAAGAAAGACATAGATATCTCTGGGGAATGAGGAATTAGGAATCATCTTGGGTAAGGGCGTAGCGTTCGGCAGTCGGTCTCCGCTTGAGTCGCAAAATGTTGCCCGAATGCCACGCCCCTACAAAATATGCAGGCGCTTATTTATCTGTGCTGACAAAACTGGCAAAATATCCAATCAGCTTATCGAGCAAGAAGCCAATCACCCCAATATAGAACAGTGCCAAAATCACTTCGCTGAGGCTGCCGCTGTTGTAGGAGTTCCAGATGAAAAAACCAATGCCCGTATCGCCGCGCAACATTTCGGCTGCGACGATCGCCAACCACGCCAACCCAATTCCCAACTTCAAGCCGGTGAACATATACGGCACGATGGATGGCAACAAAATGCTAAAGAAATACTCTCCACCGGACAGCCGCAGCACTTTCGCCACGTTTTTGTAGTCTTGAGGCATTTGCTGCACGCCTACCGCAGTGTTGTAAATGATCGGCCAAATCGCCGTGACGAAGATGATAAAAATTCCAGCGGGTCCAGAGTCTTTGAAGATTGCCAGAGCGATCGGTAACCACGCCAGCGGCGGCACGGTTCGCAAAATCTGAAACATTGGATCAACTGCTTCATAGGCGATCGGAATCGCCCCAATCAGCACTCCAACGGCAATGCCAACCACTGCTGCTAGCGTGTAGCCAATTGCGACCCGCTGCAAACTTGCCAAAGCCTGCCAGCCCAAACCTTTATCGTCTCCCTCTTTAAAGAAGGGACTAATGATGAAGGGGTCCCAGGTTTGTTGAACGACTTCGATCGGTCCCGGCAATGCCTTCGTTATCGTCGAAAAAACTTGCCAGACAAACAGCGCCACGGTGAAACCAATTACTGGGGCAACCAATTTTCTGGCGTGTTTTTGCAGATAAATCGACACATTAGAGAGAAAAGAAGATGGAACGCCAGCGGCTGTCTGTATTGTCATGGTCGATTTGTCCTTGAGTGATGTGAGTATGGAAGCTTTTGACGATTGCTGTCAGCAGCTTTGAGTAGACGAAACATCTACTCAAAGCTGACTATTCAAAACCTACGCTTTCATTGCAGTAATCTTGAGGCTCTTTAGATAAGCCTCTGGATTTTCTGGGTCAAATTTAACTCCATCAAAGAAGGTTTCAACGCCGCGAGAAGCGGTCTTGGGAATTTCAGCCTCTGGAATTTTCATGGCTTTTGCCGCATCGCGCCAGATATCCTCTCGGTTCACCTTTTTAACCAACGCCTTGGTATCCAAATCACTAGGGAAGTAGCCCCAGCGCTTGTCTTCAGTGACAAACCAGGTGTCGTGGCTTTGGTATGGGTAAGATGCGAAATCTTGCCAGAATTTCATCACATGGGGACTGTCTTTTTCAACTCGTCCATTGCCAAAGTCGATGGTGCCTTGAAGCCGTCCGGCGATCGCGGCTGCATCCACCTTCAAATATTCCCGCTTGGCAATAATGTCTGCCATTTCCTTTTTGTTTTCCGCCTTGTCGCACCACATTTGGGCTTCCATCACCGCCATTAGCAAGGCTTTTGCAGCTTTAGGGTTTTTGTCTACCCAATCAGCCCGCATGGTAAAAGCTTTCTCAGGATGCTTGTTCCACAGTTCCCCGGTCGTGAGGGCAGTATAGCCAATATCTTCTTTGACTAATTTCGCGTTCCAAGGTTCACCCACACAGAAGGATGCCATTTGTCCTTCTTTCATGTTGGAAACCATTTGAGGCGGGGGAATCACAATCAGCGAGGCATCTTTGTTGGGATCGACTCCATTGGCAGCCAACCAATACCGCATCCACAGATCATGAGTTCCACCGGGAAAGGTGACGGCACACTTGACAGGTTTTCCAGCAGCGCTTGCCTTAGCAAATGCTCCTTTAAGAGAATCCCCTTTCAAGCCAATCTTCAGATCTTTATAGGTGTTGGCAATGGAAATGCCTTGTCCATCCAGGTTTAGACGAGCCAGGATGTACATCGGCACTTCTTTGCCGTCGGTGATTTTGCCCGTGGTCATGAGATAGGGCATGGGAGACAAAATGTGTGCGCCATCAATGCCGCCACCTTGAGAGCCAGTGGACAGGTTGTCGCGGGTGGTTGCCCAAGAGGTTTGCTTCACCACTTTGACATCTTTCATGCCGTACTTGGCAAAGTAGCCTTTCTCTTGAGCAATGATTAGGGGCGCAGAGTCGGTCAGGGCAATGAAACCGAGACTTGCTGCGGTGACTTCGGGAGTGTCGCCCGCCGCAACGTTGACTGCTGGCGCGGCGCTGGGTGAAGCTGAGGTCGTGGTCGTGGTGGGGCTGCTACAGCCATGTACCAGCAGCGTTCCGGCGGCGGTGGCACCTGCGGCAATGATGAACTTCCGTCTTGAAAGATTGGTCATGAGTTCCTTTCAGCTTTATAAGTCAGGGATAGTTGATTTGAGTGTGTGAGGATTGATGGGGCGAAGGTGCAAACTGACCAGTCAGCGCAGCGATCGCCCCTGTGTTTGGGCGGTCACAGGGCTGTTTCAGCGCGAAGACTGGCACCAAAATTTTGAATCAACAGATTCCGCAAAAAAGGTAGCAGATCGTCGCAAGGAATCCCTTTTTGCACACAGGTGCCAAGTTTGGCTTCTTTGCCCACGGTGCCGCCCATATACAGATCTACGGCATCCACTGTTTTGCCATCCTTGCGAATTTTGGTGCCCATTAAACCGATGTCTGCCACCTGCGGTTGACCGCAAGAGTTGGGGCATCCCGTCCAGTGAATTCGTACAGCGTGAGGAACGTGCAGTTCTGCATCTAGGTCTGCGGTGATCGCCAGGGCACGATTTTTGGTTTCAACCAGTGCAAAGTTGCAGAATTGGGCACCCGTACAAGAGATCAGCGATCGCCCCAGCGTGGATGGATTGACAGAAAATCGCTCTAGCAGTGGTTCCTTCAGCAACGGTGCAATCCGCGAATCGGGCACATTAGGGATCAAAACGTTTTGCTCCACGGTCAGGCGCATTTCGCCACTGCCATATACTTCAGCAATCCGGGCTAAGTCAAACATATCGGATGCAAACAGGCGACCCACAGGCACATGCAGCCCTACATAATTTAAGCCAGGTTGCTTTTGAGCATGAATGCCAATGTGATCCCGTTTCTCCCAAAGGATTTCGTCTTTCTCTGCTTCAGCTTGCAAGGAGTGTCCTATTTGCTGTTCGACTTCGGCGCGAAAGCGATCAACGCCCCACTCATCAATCAGCCACATCAGGCGAGATTTTTGCCGATTTGCCCGTAGTCCGTGGCTGCGGTAAACCAGCAAAATTGCTTCGCACAGAGCCACTACATCACACGGATCAACCCATGCGTTTAGGGGAATTGCAGCATCGCAGCGCTTGGCAGAGAAGAAACCACCCACCAGCACGTTAAAGCCTAGGACATCATTTTTGTAAGCGGGAATAAAGGCGATGTCGTTAATTTCGGCATGGACGGAGTTATCTCGGCAACCCGCGATCGCAATATTAAACTTACGCGGCAGGTTAGAAAAAGAGGGATTCCCTTCACCGTTGTTGGTAATCATGTCTTGCACCTTGCGGCACAGTCCCCGCGTATCGATCAATTCGTCGGCATCAATGCCAGCAACGGGCGAGCCAGTGATATTGCGAACATTGTCCATGCCAGACTGAACGCTCGTCATTCCTGCCTGTTCAAATCGGCTAAAAATATCTGGAATATCTTCAATCCGAATGCCGCGCAGTTGAATATTTTGCCGAGTGGTGACATCGCCATAGCCATCTTCGCCGTAGCGCTGAATCACTTCCGCTAGAACCCGCATTTGCCCACTGGTCACAATGCCATTGGGTAGGCGCATCCGCAGCATAAACTTGCCAGGTGTGACCGGACGAAAGAAAACACCCAGCCATTTCAAGCGATGTTCGCGATCGGTTTCATCCATCGCCTCCCAGCCAATCTTGGCAAACTCTTCAAGCTCTGCCCTGATGGCTAGCCCATCTTTTTCTGCCTTTAACTTTTCAAACTTGTTCAGACTTGCTGCCGCCGGAACAGTACTTGTCATAACTTCATCCACTGAGACACTGCTAATTCGCTTAACCAACGCACCATTTTTCCCTGCAACTCCCATACTCAAACTGGCTGGCACCTCTAAAATTGCTTGCTGTTTTTCCTAAACTGAACATTCAAGATTTGAACAGCTTAGTAAAGCAATCATTAATTCTCTTTAAAGAGTCAATTTAGAGCTTCTAGCTTGTGCGTAGCTAGAATCAAGGTAGAAGCATGCCGACAAGAGTTTCGTATAGTTAATTACAAAATATTTCTAAACATGAATTTTTAGCATTACTCTAATGCGATACAAGCAATTATTGCGGATTCACAATCGGGATTATTCCTGAAACGACCGCATCATAGGCATTTGAGCCAATGTTAGGTAAACGATCCAAATAGCAACGAATATCTTAAAACATTACAAATAGTGCATTTTTTGTTTGCAGCTATTTTCAGTAGAGTGGGCACTGCCCACAATTTTTCAAGGCGCTTCACCGCAGAAGTTTTGGGCAGTGCCCACCCTGCAATCTGTGGTCTATTCATGTCAAAAAGGCTGTAACAATACTGTTTCTCAGCAATCAAATCGTGCCGCAATTCAGTGGGTTTGTCAGAAAATCCGTCTGTGAAACTGCAAATCTAATAGGTAGCGCAAATAATAGGTAAGCGCAAATTCTTGATTACCGACAGACTGCCTTGACCCAAGACGCACTAAATTTATTAGCAACCGCTCAACTGGATCGTTATGGTAGTTCAGGGTGCGATCGCTCTTTCAAGCCCAACTCCGGCAACCGGGGCAGGGTTATGCTAGCCACCAATCTGGGCAACCTAAAGATGAAGCTTTTTAGCCATAGATCCCCATGAAATCGAGTAACCGCACTAGAAATGGTGTCTTGATTGGCACCGCCCTGTTGATTAGCCTTGGGCTTGCCTGGTTCCTGAAATGGTCGGGTGGTAACTCGTTAGAGTCGCTTGGCACCAAAAATGATGGCAGTGCTAGCGCGATCGCAGCAGACCCAAAAGTAAGCGTGGGCATAAACTTGTCAGGCATTGCCGATTGGTCGAGTCAATGGGGGTTTGTGGATGCGTTTAAGACCTCACGCGCCTGGATTCCGCAGCGCCAAGGCGCACCTTGGGGGCAGGGCGGCACCCTCAAGCTAACCCGCGAGGGCTGGATTGCCTCCCTGGAACCCGGTCAAACTGCTGAAACCGTGATGATGATTGGCAAACACTTTCCCTCTGGCAAATACACACTGCTGTATGACGGCGATGGCAAACTGGGTTTCACCTTCAACACAGCTAAAATCATTAGCCAGTCTCCTGGAAAAATGGGGGTCGATGTGAAGATTGATGGGGAAGGGGTGTTCCTCAAAATTTTGGCGACGAATCCCAGCAATCCGATTCGCAACATCCGCTTCATCATGCCGGGATTTGAGAACACCTACCAAACTCAGCCGTTTCATCCTGTGTTTTTAGAGCGGCTGAAGCAATTCAACACGCTCAGGTTTATGGATTGGGCGGCAACCAATAATTCTAAACTGGTAAACTGGAGCGATCGCGCCACACCCAGCAGTCCATCTCAGGCAAGCGGTAAAGGCGTTGCGCTGGAACATCTGATTCAACTGGCAAACACGCTCAAAATCGATCCGTGGTTTACCCTGCCAGCCCAAGCCAATGATGAGTATGTCCGAAATTTTGCTGTGATGGTGCGCGATCGCCTCGATCCCTCGCTCAAAGTGCATGTGGAATATTCCAACGAAGTTTGGAACAGCATGTTTAGTCAGGCAAAATATGCTGGCGAAAAAGGTCTGGAGCGCAGACTAGATGACACCAGTTGGGGGGCAGGCTTGCGCTATTACTCGGAGCGCTCCGTTGAAATATTCAAAATTTGGGAAGACGTGTTTGGGGCAAACCGCAAACAGCGATTGGTCAAAGTCTTAGCAGGACAAGCCGCCAATCCTTGGACAGCAGAGCAGATCTTAGGCTGGAAAAATGCCTATCAATATGCCGATGTGTATGCGATCGCGCCCTACTTCGACGGCTTAGGCGATGACGACAAAGATGGCTGGAGCAACCTCAACGATGTCAAAAACGTCGCTACTACGATCAATCTCACTCCCGATCAAATTATTGACGGCATGATGCAAGAAATGCCTACAGAAATCAAAGCGATGCTAGATGGTAATGCCGTTGTCGCCAAACGCTTTGGAGTCGATCTAGTTGCCTATGAAGGGGGCGCACATCTGACGAGCTACCAGTTTCCTGACGACAAGGTGGCTAAAATGACAACACTCTTTACCGCTGTCAATCGCAGTCCTCGCATGAGACAGGTATACAAAGCCTATTTGAACCAGTGGAAGCAAAGCGACGGCAAGCTGTTTAACCAGTTCAACGATGTGGCAGCGCCGAGTAAATGGGGCTTTTGGGGCGCACTGGAATATCAAAATCAGGATATCAACAGCGCCCCAAAATACCTCGGTTTGACGGACTTTATTCGCGCAAACCCCAAAAAGTAAGACAAACTCCATCGGGCAAGCAAAAACCAAACGTTGAAACAGCAGTAGAATTTAGGCTGTGGACTAACTTCACCGAGGTGACTATGGTTCCGAAAACTCACAAGTTGTTGGCGACTGATGCTGTAATCCACATTGAGCAGGATGATCCACCGCGATCGCCCAGAGACATCTTGCCAACAATGTATGATCTCCCCAGTGAATACCCAGAGGAGCCTGGTTTGCCCGACGAATTTCATGACCTCCAACCCCAACTCTTAAGCCGGACACTCAGCTTATCGGGCTACAGCCGAGAGAATTGCTTCACCGCATCTGACCTCAACCTCTACTACACGGTGCGTCATCCACTGTGGCACAAGCGCCCAGATTGGTTTCTGGTCGTAGATGTCCCTCGGTTATATGAGCAGCGAGATTTGCGCCGCAGTTATGTACTCTGGCAAGAAGGCAATCCGCCCACTGTGGTAGTCGAATTTTTGTCGCCGGGAACTGAAGCAGAAGACTTAGGGCGATTTTATGATAAAAAGGCTGAGGGTTCAGAAAGTGAGCCAACCAGTGCTGCTAGCTCTACCGTTTTAAATGGGGATAATGATGCGAAGGCAAAGCCTCCCGGAAAATTTGAGCTATATGAAACGCGGTTGCGGGTGCCCCACTACTTTGTCTACAGCCGTTTTACTCAACGCTTACGTTACTTTAAGCTAGAGGGCGGACAGTATCAGGAACAACCCCTCAACCCCAAAACGCCACTTGCCTGGTTGCCAGACTTAGAAATTGGCTTGGGAATCTGGCAGGGTGAATTTGAGGGAGTGACTGCTGCCTGGTTGCGCTGGTGTGACCAAGACGGCAACTGGCTCCTAACGGATACTGAACAAGCCCAGCAGCAACTAGAACAAGAACGTCAGGCAAAAGAACAAGAACGTCAGGCAAAAGAACAAGCTCAAACTCAACTGCTGCAAGCGGCTCAAAACTTGCTGGCATCGGGGATGAAGCTGGAGCAAGTGACTCAGATGTTAAATTTATCAGCGGTGCAAGTTGAATCGCTCCGTTCTTTGAATTAAATTTCAACCTGCCTGTTGTAGCTCAGTGAAATAAGGAAAAACAGATGAGCAACGTTAAAAACATTGTGCTGGTTCACGGTTTTTGGACAGATGCCTCTAGTTACAGCGAGATTATTTCAGTATTGTTGGCAGAAGAGTATGAAGTGGTTGCGGTTCAAAACCCGCTGACTTCGTTGGCGGATGATGTTGCGGCAACGAAACGCGCTTTGGGTCGCATCGAAGGTCAATGCATTCTAGTGGGTCATTCGTGGGGCGGTATGGTCATTACCGAAGCTGGCAACGATGAACGAGTCTCTGGCTTAGTGTATATTGCCGCGCTGGCTCCTGATGCTGGCGAATCGATGATGGATTTGTTGAGTAAATACGAAGCTCCGCCTGCATCTCAGCATTTTCAAGAGCAGGAAGGCTTTATTTGGATTTCAAAACAAGGCGTACAAAAGACGTTTGCAAGCGATCTTCCACTAGAACAATCAGCGTTGATATATGCGACTCAAACCGCACCTTCGACATCACTGCTGGAAGCAACCATAAATTTGCCAGCGTGGAAAAATAAGCCAAGCTGGTATATTGTTGCGAGTCTTGACCAAGCGGTTTCACCTAATTTTCAGCGGGATTCAGCGAAACGAATCGGGGCAACAACGGTTACTGTTGAATCAAGTCATGTTGCAATGATGTCTCATGCAAAAGAAGTTTTGGACGTGATCCGAGAAGCGGCGGCAGATAGCTAATGTAACGCGCTGTCCGACAAATTTATTGGATGGAGGGGCAAGCATAAGGGCGATCGCATTACAGCACCCCCCTCAAACGCATTTTCACCGAAATGGTGGACGGTACGGAAAATTCACTTCACTGTTTCTGTTTGCGCGTCTACAAGTTGGTCTAGCTGTTGCCACACCTGATTGAGAACGGCATCCAAACCTTGGCGGGTGGCGGAGGAAATTTTGAAGATGGGGGCGTGGCTGAGTTGATGCAGTTGGGCAGCGATCGCGTCTATGTCAACCGCTTCATCCACGGCATCTAGTTTGCTGAGTGCCACAATTTGGGGACGGTCTGCCAAGCCGCGATCGTAGGCGCACAGTTCGTCTTGAATTGTCTGGTAGCTGGCGATCGGGTCTTCGCTGGTCACATCAATCAAATGCAGCAGCAGTCGAGTGCGTTCAATGTGACGCAAAAAGTCAAATCCTAAACCAACGCCCATGTGCGCCCCTTCAATCAGTCCAGGAATATCAGCAAACACGGTGCCGTCGCCAGTTGGTTTCCGGACTACGCCCAAATTGGGCACCAGCGTTGTAAAGGGATAGTCGGCAATTTTGGGGCGCGCTGCCGATACTGCCGAAATGAAAGTAGATTTTCCAGCATTGGGCAACCCGATGATCCCGACTTCTGCCAGCAGTTTCAGCTCTAGTCGCAGCATCCGACCATCTCCGGGCAATCCGGGCAGGGCTATTTCTGGGGCGCGATTGTGATTAGTCAAAAAGCAGGCGTTGCCCAAACCGCCTTTGCCGCCCTTCGCCACACACACTGTTTGCTCTGCTTCTACTAAGTCACCCAGCAATTCTTCGGTTTCCGCATCAAAGATCATGGTGCCGCAGGGAACTTCAATGATGCGATCGCGCCCGGAAGCTCCCGTGCATTTATTCGGTCCACCCCGTATGCCGTCATCCCCTTTATATAAACGGTTGTAGCGAAAATCGAGCAGCGTTTGCAGGTTCTCCACGGCTTTCACAAACACCGAACCACCCCTGCCGCCCGTTCCCCCAGAAGGACCTCCCGCAGGCACATACTTTTCTCGCCGGAAGGCAACCATCCCGTCGCCACCATCTCCTGCTTTTACCTGAATTTCGGATTGATCAATAAATTGCATAAAACGCTCAGAATTCTCTTGATAGCAGGGTTCGATGGCGATAATACTCACTTAAAGCTTTGGCTAGAAATCATCGCAGCGATCCACTATTGTACACACAACCTAAGCTCATTGTCTTGCTGGTAAGCTGATCAGCATTCAAGTTGCATAAAACCGGGCTTGAAACCCTTGCTGTTAGGGGATCAGTTTGGAAAAAGTAGATGACGATTAGCTTATTGCACCTTGATTCGGCAAATGCGTTAGCAATTACAGCCCATTTCCCGTTAAAACAAATGGTGCCCACTAATAGGGATGCTGATGGTTGGGCACAAATGTCTCAAGATTCACAAAGGCGAAAGCTAGCAAACAGCTATCATAGGCTCCTAACTTGGTGACCACCAGTCATGACCCATTGCCTCAACCCAGATTGCCAAAAGCCACGTAATCCTGATAGTGCCAAAACCTGCCGCAATTGTGGAGCAACATTGTGGCTGAAGGATCGGTATCGGGCGATCGCGGCGATCGGTCAAGGCGGGTTTGGCAGAACTTTTTTAGCGGTGGATGAAGACAAGCCCTCTAAGCCGCGCTGTGTGATTAAGCAGTTTTTGCCCATTGCTCAAGATCCGCGCAACTTTAAAAAAGCCGCCGATTTATTTGAGAAAGAGGCAGTTCGGCTGGAAGAGCTAGGTCACCATCCGCAAATTCCAGAACTGTTTGCCTACTTTCGCCAAGAAGGACAGCAATATTTAATTCAAGAATTTATCTATGGCAAAACCCTTGCCGATCTCCTGATCCAAGGAGCCTTTGCTGAAGTGCAGGTGCGCGAGGTGTTGATTAGCCTATTGCCCGTGCTGGAGTTTATTCACGGGCACAAGGTGATTCATCGCGACATTAAACCGGGCAACATCATTAGTATGGCAAGCGCCCAGGGTCGTATGGCACTGCCTCCACCCGGAAAATTCGACTGGACAACCTTGCAGCAAGCCCTTGCCACTGAAGCCGCCCAGGGTTTTCGGAATGTGATCAGTCCGTCTTATCGATTTCATGAGTTGCTCAGTTTTAGCCTGTCGCAATCGCCGAAAGATGTTGCGATCGCGCTGCAAACTCACTGTGAACAACT